>DQGU01000189.1 GCA_003524565.1 Rhodospirillaceae bacterium | reverse complement strand
GCCATGCGCACCGCGACGCCCATTTCAACCTGCGTGGTAATCAGGCTGCGTGCGCCGTCGTCGGCCAGCGCGGCGTCGATTTCAACGCCGCGGTTCATCGGCCCCGGGTGCAGCACAACGGCGCTTGGTTTTGCGAGCGCGAGGCGTTCTGCCGTCAGGCCGTAGGCTTTGAAGTATTCTTCTTCGGTGAAGGAAAGCTTTTCCGTCAGGCGCTCTTTTTGAATGCGCAAAACCATCACGGCATCCGCGCCTTTGAGGCCTTCGGTAATGTCCTGCGTGCCATCGACGCCCAGCGGCAGCAATTCACGCGGGCCGACGCAGCTGTGAGTGACACCCATTTTTTTGAACAGGTGCAGGTTCGAATGCGCTACGCGGCTGTGCAGAATGTCGCCGACGATGGCAACGTGCAGCCCTTCCAGATGGCCGAAATGGCGGCGCAGCGTCAGCGCATCCAGAAGCGCCTGCGTCGGGTGTTCGCGCGTGCCGTCCCCCGCATTGATGACGGGGGCGTCAATCAGCCTTGCCGCTTCTTCGGCGGAGCCTTCGGCGCGCGCGCGGATGATGACAAGGTCGGGGCGCATCGCGTTAATGGTCTTGAGCGTATCCGTCAGGCTTTCGCCCTTCAGCAGCGAAGAGCCGTCCGCCGTCATGTTGATAACATCCGCGCCCAGACGCTTGGCGGCCATGTCGAACGAAAGGCGCGTGCGGGTAGAATTTTCAAGGAACAGGTTGACGATGACCATGCCCTTCAAAAGCGCGCCTGTGAGAGAACGGCGGCGGTTCTGCACCACATAATATTCGGCAAGGTCAAGGATGGTCGCGACATCGCCGGCGTCAAGCACGTCAACGCCCAGAAGGTCATGCTGGGGAATGCGCAGTTTGGACACGGGTTTTTTCTCGCTGTTGAGGCCGGCTTGCAAAATCGTCATGACACCACTCCTTGTTGACGCAGGGTTGAAATTTCATCATCGCCAAGGCCCAGCTCGGCCTTGAGTACATCATCCGTATCCGCGCCCAGCGGCGGCGGTGCACGCCGGTAGCTGACGGGCGTACCCGAAAATTTGACAGGGTTTGCAATCAGGCGCACGGGGGCGGCTGAAAGTGCATGGGTCATGTCGGTGACCATGCCGCGTGCCTCTACCTGCGGGTCTGCGAAAACCTTATCCAGCGTATTGACGGGGCCGCAGGGCACGGCGCGTTTTTCAAGTGCCTGCATCCACCAGTCTTGCGGTTTTTGCGCGATGATTTCGCGCAGAACCGGCAGCAGGATATCGCGGTTTCTGACGCGTGATTTATTGGCGGTGAAGCGCGCATCGTCGGCAAGGTCGATGCGCCCCGCAACGTCGCAAAAATCGCGGAACTGCCGGTCGTTGCCGACGGCGAGGATGATGTACCCGTCCGCCGCCTCGAAAACTTCATAAGGCACGATGGTCGGATGCGCGTTGCCCATGCGCGGCGTGACATTGCCGGACGTCAGGTAATACTGCCCCGCATTCGACAGCGCGGCGACTTGCGTATCCAGAAGCGCGACGTCGATGAATTGCCCTTTGCCGGTTTTTTCGCGGCTGTAAAGTGCGGCCAGAATAGCCGACAGTGCATAAAGCCCGCAGATAAGGTCTGATTTCGCGACGCCGATTTTGTAAGGCATGCCGTCCGCAGGGCCGGTCAGGCTCATGATGCCGCCCATGCCCTGTATCAGGAAATCATATCCCGCGCGTTCGCGGTAAGGTCCCGTGTGGCCGAAACCGGTGAGCGAGCAATAAATCAGCCGCGGAAACTCCGCGCGCAGCTGCTCGTACCCAAGGCCGTATTTTTCCAGCGTGCCCGCCTTGAAATTTTCAAACAGCACGTCGCAGCTGGCGAGGAGTTTTTTGAGAACGGCCAACCCCTCCGGCTTGGTGAAATCAAGCGCGAGGGAGCGTTTGTTGCGGTTGGCGGAGAGATAATAAGAGCTTTCGGACGTATCCTGCCCCGCGGCGTCCTGCACAAACGGCGGCCCCCAGCCGCGCGTGTCGTCGCCTTGCCCCGGTTTTTCGATTTTGATGATGTCGGCGCCGTAATCGCCGAGGATTTGCGTGGCGCTGGGGCCGGCCAGAATACGGGTCAGGTCAAGGACGCGTACGCCCTCGAGTGCCCCTGGTTTCTGACTGCCTTGCGTCGTCATGCGCCCCGCCTGTCTGGGAGTAGCGCCGGGCTGTTTGCCCCTGCGCGCCTCCGGTTTGAATCGGCGACAGCCACTATAGCGGCCTTTGCTGCGCCGCCCAAGACGGGTTTGAAAATAAATGCGCACGAAAAGGCGGTTGTAATTATTTATGTAATTTTATTCTTCGTTGTGCATGACGCGCCCTTCGCGCTAATCTTGTGAACGGATATTCCTGAGTTCATTTTTTCCTGTCAGAGGGGCGGGCTTCGGGCCCGGATTTTCATGAACCGTTATGTTTTTATCGCTGCTGCCTTGTCGCTTCTGGTGGCGGTGCCGTCTGTGCATGCCGCCGAAAACGCTGCAAACAAAGCCGATGCCGAACGCCGTTTGATGGAAAACGTCGCCGCGGATGAAGATGGCTGGTCGGCACAGGCCGACGATAACAACACTGCGGCACAGGCCGACGAAAATAATCCATCGGCAGCGGCCGATATGGACGCCTCCGCGCTGGACGTGCCTGCTGCTGCGCCGGATTATCTGGACGAGCAAAACCCGCATGAATCCATGCGTCCGCCCGCGCCTGCGAAAGCTATCGGCGGGACAAAGGTGGAATAACAAAAATGCTGAACGCCCCCCAAGACGGCATAGCAGACGACACAGGCACCGGCCAGCCGAGCGCAACCGCGTTTCTGGTTTTGCTGATGGTGGTCATGGTTGCGGGGGGGCTTTATTTCTTTTACGACAGGTTGCAAACGCGGGCGCTGGCCGAGGAAAACAGCCGCCTTGTGGTGACGCAGGTGATGCAGTTTCCGGCCGTGGTGCGCAGCGGCATGGTACGGTTGCAGGCAGACGGCGTGCCTCTGGATAAAATCGATTTCTCGCCGGAATCAAAAGGCGCGCGGGCGGTTTTCCACGCCAAGGGCGGCGGTGTCCGCTATCAGATGCCCCCCGAAGGTCTTTTACAGGACGGACGCTGGCGTTTCAAAACAGTGACGGCGGCGGGCGAGGGTTGGTTTATCGCCGGTATCGGCAGCGACGAGGCGGGCGGAAAAGACGTTTTTGCCTATCTTCAGGGGCTGCCGCGTGAATTTTGTGAAAGGCTCAACCAAAGCCTGGGCCTGCCTGCAATGCCCAAGGTCGAGTCTGTGATGATTGACCTTGCGACCGCAGGCGCGGCGGACGGTACGGCCGGGCTGAACGCCTGGACCTTTGCCGCCAATAGCCGCCCGTCGGGGGCGGACGGCAAAACCCCTACGCCGCCAGCGGCTTGCGTCAAAAACGGCAACGAAGGCATGTATATTTTCTATCACCTGCTGGTCGCCCAATAACACCCTTCCCCTTTTTGCCAGAATCCCCTTATAATCTGCCTGCCCTGTTTCGGGGCGGTAAAAAATAAGAGGGTATAAAAATGGCTTACAAAATCGCCGTCGTCGGCGCCACGGGCAATGTCGGGCGCGAAATGTTGAACGTACTGGCGGAACGCAATTTTCCGGTTGCCGAAATGTACGCTTTGGCCTCCGCCCGCAGCGCGGGCAGGGAAGTGTCCTTTGGCGAAGACAACGTGCTCAAGGTCGAAGACCTGGCCAAATTCAATTTCAAGGGTATCGACATCGTGCTGGCTTCCGCCGGTTCCGAGGTGTCTGAAAAATTCGCGCCCAAGGCGGCGAAGGCGGGCGCAGTCGTTATCGACAATTCGTCTTTTTTCCGCATGGACAAAGACGTGCCGCTGGTCGTGCCGGAAGTAAATCCGGAGGACATCAAGAAATATAAAAAGAAAGGCATCATCGCCAACCCCAACTGCTCGACCATCCAGATGGTTGTGGCGTTGAAACCGCTGCATGACCTTGGCGTTATCGAGCGTGTGGTTGTGGCGACGTACCAGTCGGTTTCAGGCGCAGGCAAGGAAGCGATGGACGAGCTGTTCCATCAAACCCGCGGTCTTTATTCCAACGACACGCCCGCGCGCGAGGTTTTCGCCAAACAGATTTCCTTCAACGTCATTCCGCAAATCGACAAATTCATGGATGACGGGCAGACCAAGGAAGAGTGGAAAATGCGCGTGGAGACCAAAAAAATCCTCGGCAAGGATATCGAGGTCGTGGCGTCCTGCGTGCGCGTGCCGGTATTCGTCGGCCATAGCGAAGCGGTGCATGTCGAGTTCAAAAAACCCGTGACGGTCGCCGCCGCGCGCAAGGCGCTGCAAAAAGCGCCCGGCATTGTTGTGGTGGACAGACCCGACCCCGAAGACGGTTTCGTTACCCCTGCGGAAATCGCCGGTGAAGACCCCGTCTATGTCAGCCGCATCCGCAAGGACCCGTCCTTGAAAAACGGCCTTGCCCTGTGGGTTGTTGCCGACAACCTGCGCAAGGGCGCGGCCACCAACGCCGTGCAGATTGCCGAAGTGTTGGCGGAAAAATATCTGTAATCAGACAAAGCCGCACAAACAAAAAACGCCCGCTGTTACAGGCGGGCGTTTTTGTTTTCATTGTCTGGCTTGCTATTCGCCCGCAGCTGGCTCGATGTCATGCGCCTCTGCGCTGTCCATCAGGCGCGCGCTCATCAGTTTCAGGCTTTCTTCGTTTTCGGGGAAGCGCAGGATGTCGGCTTCGGAAAGCTCCGTCTGCATTTCTTCTTCAAGACCTATCTGCGCCAGCTCCAGCGTGATAAGCGTTACCGCCACGATACCGAGCGCAAGGGCGCCAAAGCATTTGAGGGCAAGGCTCTGGCAAATCTTTTTCAGAAAAGTCATCATCCGGACTCTGACTGGTTTATCCCGCGAGGTTTATAACACGTTTCGCCGGAAAAAACCATGCGCTATCGGCTGCGCCTTATGTCTGATTTTTCATGGGAATATATAAAACCCGTCCGTGGAAACGGGACAGGGGCTATCAGCGGCCGCCGGCGGCCGGTTCGATTTTCTTGGCGGCTTTCATGCCTTCTTTCAGGTAGGCATCGGCATCGCGCGGGGTTTCCTTGTCGCCGACGAACGACATGAAAGCTTCGCTGGGCAGAATGGGCGGTACGATTTTTTTGACATCGGCGGCTTGCTGCAGCAGGGATGCGTTGGCGACACCGATTTGCGCAGCGTGCTGTTGTTGCTGCTGCTGCGCGGCCGCGGCGGCCTGTGCGGCGGCGGCCTGATTGGTGTTCATGCGCGAATGTGCCAGCTGCGCGGCGATGGCGGCGCGCAGCTGTACGGCATCGCGCTCGCCTTTGGAAGAAACATCGACGGCAAAAAACAAAACGACAGCCGGCACCAGCGTCAGCGCGGCAAAGCTTTTGAGGCTGAGGCCCATGCAGGTGTTGATGGCGTTGTGGCAGAAAGCTTTCAGCAGGATGGTGCCGCGTTTGCGAAAATTGATGTAGCCCTTGACGGCTTCTTGATAAAGGCGGCGCAGATGCGGTTCGGCGGCTGCCTTCAGCTCGGCGAAGCTCTGGTCGAATTTTTTCATGAAAGACATGGTTTGCATCCGCTTTCCCCTGATACGGCGCGCCATGTTCCCCTAGGCTTTGCGCGTATCCCCTTGGACTAAGAACATACAGGATTCTTTGCAAAAAGCTAAGCGAAAAGTATTATGGTTAATAAATTCGCAATAAAGTTTTAACACCTTGTTTATAAATAAAGCATGACAGGCGGCGGTATGTAATGCTAAATCATTCATACTATGACGTTTTTTCAGCTTTTTATCCTTGCCGCCCTTCAGGGGCTTACAGAATTCCTGCCGGTCAGCTCCAGCGGGCATCTGGTGCTGGCGCCCCGTTTGCTGGGCGAAGTTGACCAGGGCATCCTGATTGACGTCGCCTTGCATGTCGGCACCTTGCTGGCGGTTTTGCTTTATTACCGCCGCGATGTCTGGAACATCGGCTGGAACGTGCTTTGCGGGGCGAAGGCCAAAGACAAACAGGCGCGCAACCTCGGCTGGTACATCGCCCTTGGCAGTGTGCCTGCCTTTGCCTTTGGCGCCTATATCCACACGGCGTTTCCGGACGGCATCCGCAGCGTGGCGGTGATTACGGCGACAACCCTGTTTTTCGGGCTTTTGATGGGGCTTGCCGATATGTTCGGCAAGCGTGAGCTGAAAGTCACCGACAGCACCCTGACGCGGGTTTTGATTATCGGCTTTGCGCAGGCCTTGGCACTTATTCCCGGCACCAGCCGCAGCGGCATCACCATGACCGCCGCGCGTTTTCTGGGGTATGAACGGGTAGATGCCGCACGCCTGTCTTTCCTTCTGGGTATTCCCGCCACGATGGGGGCGGGGGCGATGGGCCTCAGAGAGCTTTTGCAGCTGGATAGCCCCGGTCTTTGGCATCAGGCGGGGCTTGCCGTCGGCCTGTCCTTTCTGGCGGGGCTTTGCGCCATTCATTTCATGATGTTCTGGCTGAAACGCGCGGGATTGATGCCTTTTGTTTTTTATCGCCTGTTCTTGGGCGGTTTCCTCCTGGTTTATTTTGTTATCTAGCTTTTTGCCGCCCATCCGGTTTAGGCTTTATTCACCCTTTTTTGCTTGAATGCGAAGGGGTTATAAATTTTTCGCTTTCCGTCCCAAGGAAAGCTGCGGCCGCATCGTCCCACCTTCAGGCCGCACACCATCAGGAGTTTGAACATGAAAAAATTTGCCGTCACGCTTTTCGCCGCCGCGCTTTTGTCTTCAACCGCCCTCAGCTTCGCCCGCGCCGAAGGGCCGAGCGGTGAAATCCCCGTGGACCGCGTTATCCTCTCCACCAGCGGCCTTGCGAATTTCGTGCACAAGATGCAGGTGAAAGACAACGCCACGGTCGAATTCCCCGTGCGGTTCGAACAGGTGGACGACATTCTCAAAAGCCTTGTCATTTTCGACCGTCAGGGACGCCTCGGCGGTGTGACGCTGCCGGGGAAACAGCCGCTGGAACAAGTTTTCAAAGACCTGCCGTTTTCGCAAGGGCAGCTGTCAAACCCGATGCTGCTGATTAACGCCTATCAGGGTGCGGCGATTACGCTGAAGGGCGGCGGCAATGCCGCCATGACCGGCAAAGTCATTCAGGTTACGCCCGAACAGGTTGAAATCGAAGACGGCAAGACCGTGACCAAACACCGCATCAGCATCATGACGGCGGAGGGGATGCGTCAGGCACTGCTTGAAGACCTGCAATCCATTCACTTCGACGATGCGAAAATCCGCGGTGAAATTGCCCGCGCGCTCGACAGTATCCGCGAAAACGGCACGTCGGAGCGGCGCATGCTGACGGTATCGCTGCCCGGCGAAGGCGCGCGCCCTGTGACGTTGTCCTATGTCGTTGATGCGCCGCTTTGGAAAACCGCATACCGCCTTGTGCTGCCCGAAGGGGAGGGCAAGGATAAAAAAGGCCTGCTGCAAGGCTGGGCCGTGGTTGAAAATATGACGGCCAGCGACTGGAACAACGTCGATATGACGCTGGTATCGGGCAACCCCGTGACCTTCCGCCAGTCTTTGTATGAATCTTATTACGTCCAGCGTCCCGAAATTCCCGTGCAGGTCTTCGGCCGTGTGATGCCGCGCACCGATAGCGGCGCCGTCAGCACCGCCAGCGATATGGAGCGCCGTGAATACGGCAACGTGGTCGGCGGCGCCCCGCCCGCCCCCGCCAGCGCGCCGATGATGAAATCGATGCGCGCGCGCGGTGAACCTATGCAGGTGCAGGCGCTTGCGATGGGCGGCAGCTCCGTTGCCTATGAATATGAAAGCGATGCTGCGATGGCCGACGGCGGCTATGGCGGTATGCGCAACGTCGCGCAGGCGGCCAGCGCGGCGCAAAGTGCGGAGGCGACAACGCAGGTTCTGTTCCGCTTCCCCGACCGTTTCAGCCTGAAATCCGGCCAATCGATGATGCTGCCCTTCGTCAGCCGCGAAGTGCCGATGGAGCGCGTCGCGCTTTACCAGCCCGATACCCATCCGCGCCACCCGTTGGCGGCGGTTGAGCTGAAAAACGACGGCGACACCGGCCTGCCGCCGGGTGTTTTGACGCTGTACGAAGAAAGTGCGCTGCTCAAAGGCACCAGCTTTGTCGGTGATGCCAACATGCCCGTCGTTGCGCGCGGCGACAAACGCATGGTGTCCTACGCGCTCGATTCCAAAACCGCCATCGACCGCGAACAGAAAAGCCGCGCGACCGAGGGCAAGATTACCGTGTCGCAGGGCGTGATGCGTACCGCCATGACCACGCGCTATGAAACCGCCTACACCATCAAAGCGCCGGAGAAAGAAGAGCGTACTGTCGTCATCGAACATCCGCGCATGGGCGATTACCAAATCGTTTCCCCCGACCCGAAAGAGGTCGAGGTCACTGATACCCATTACCGCATCCGCGTACCCGTGAAGGCGGGCGAGAAAAAAACCTTGAGCGTTGTGCTGGAACATCAGGGCTGGCAGTCCTATACCATCGCCAGTTTTTCCACAGGGCAGCTGGCGGCATACGCCAGCGACCGCGGACAGCTGGATTCCGGCGCGCGCAAAGCTTTCGCCCGCATGGCGGAGGTACGCCGCAACATGGACGATATCGACCGCAAATCGGCGGAGCTGGAACGCCAGCGCAATACGATATTCCAGGACCAGCAGCGCGTGCGTGAAAACCTGCGCAGCCTGACCGGCACGTCCGATGTGCAGCAGCGTTATCTGCGCAAACTCAACGAGCAGGAAGACCAGATTTCGCAAATCGATACGCAGCGCGACGAACTGGCCGCCAAACGCCAGAAGCTGGAGGGCGACCTCAACAAGCTGATTGCGGAGCTGTCGTTCTAACCTCGCAGCTTAAAAACAAAAAAGCAGGGCGCGATAACAGCGCCCCGTTTTTTTTGTGCAGGCTTATCTGCCGCGCAGCAAAAACCGCACCTCGGCCACGCCGTAATGGCGGGTATCGGCAAGGGTGAACCCCTCCGGCAAAGGCTCCGGCTGTTTTTTGGACATTTCCATGACGCAAACACAGTCCTTGGCCAGCCAGTCCTTGGCGGCGAGGGCGGTGAGGGCGGCATAGCCCCAATTCTTGCCGTAAGGCGGGTCGAGGAAAACCAGCGTGCGCGGCGCGACGGTCGGCGGGCGCGGTGTCGGGTGCAGGGCATCGGTGCGCAGCACCTGCGTGCGCGTGCCCATGTCCATCGAATCGATGTTATGGCGCAGGGCCTTCAGCGCTTCGCCCGACTGTTCGATAAAAACGGCGTCCGCCGCCCCGCGCGACAATGATTCCAGCCCCAAAGCGCCCGTACCCGCAAAAACATCCAAAACATGGGCGTTTTCGGGTAAAATGAAAGGACACCAACTGGCATGTTCCAATATATTGAACACGGCCTGTCTGGCGCGGTCACTGGTGGGGCGGGTGGCGAGTCCTGCGGGACTCATCAGGGTTTTTCCCCTAAACTGGCCGCTGACGATACGCATATTTTGCCGATTTTCCTTTTTATTTTAATTGGTTAACCTGCATTATACTACTTTGATGCAGACACATGCCGAGAATTTTGCTAAAATTAGAGATATATATGCGTCATCCATCTGTAGCGTAGGGTATCGCCATGAAGAAGATTCTCCCGACTTTTGCCACATTCCCGACAAAAAAGCTATTTTTGTCAGTTTTGTCAGCCGCTTGTGTGGTGTTCATCAGCGCGGGTGCCTATGCACAGGCTGTAGAGGGCTGCTCGCCTCAGGTTCTGGACGCCGCCCAGAAAAAAGCGCAGGCGCGCGTTCTTTATGATGTGGCCGTGACCGAACAGATTGTGGTCAAGCCCGACAGTGTTCTGGCCATGACCTGCTTCAACCAGGCCGCCGGTGTATCGGCGGAACGTGGTGGTAACCTTTTCTCGGGTAGCTTTATCGGCAATACCAACTTCGCATCCGTGATTACAGATGCGCTTTCCGCCTTTTTCGGCCAGTTCGCCGATGCGGAAGGTCTTGAATCCACCACCGTCGAATACGGCAACACCACCCCTGACAACACCGTTGATTGCCCCGGTATCGAAAACCTGTGGGAGCGTATCAAGGAAAAAGGTATCGCGACCGAAGTGCCCTACCTGACGATGGCTCAGCTGATGGACTCCGCTATTCCGGGCGGCGCGGGCGACCGTTTCACCAAAAACTGGGAAGCGGGTGACACCGACGGTATTTTCGGCGACCTGCAAGCAGCCATTGCCGCGCTGCCGGTACCGGCTATTCCGGACTTTTCCACTGACAATACGCTTTGCGAGGTGATTGCGAGGGCGGGCGCTTCGGTAACCTGCCCGTAAGGGAGTTGGCCGTAAGCGGAGTGATATGTGCACGTTTTGTGGCGTGATTGAGGTCTGAAGGCATGAGAAAATACGGATTTATAGCGCTTTTCCTTGCGGTGATGATGTCCTTGTCGGTCACGTCCGCCAATGCCTGCCAGCCGGGCTGTGATTGCAATGAAATGTTGCCGATTATCGGGAACCGCGCTGACGCCAAACGTGTCGAAGGCAAATCCGAGGCGCGCGAGCTTATCAAGCAAAACGACAACTCCGTCGGTATGACCTGCTTTGACCGTGCGTTGATGCTGACGGCGCGTCTGGGCGGTATTTTTTCCGACGTCAGCGCCATGACGTCTTTGCCGATTAACAATACCTCTGTCTTCGGTACCAGCTCCTTCCCCGACTTCGGCGCTTCGACCAAGCTTGTGCGCGGCCTTGATGCGGTGGTCTCTCCCATCATGCAGGGGCACGTTGGCAACTTCACGGATTCCATTTCGCACATGCTGGGTGCGACGATCGCGAGTTATCTGAACGATTTCGTAAGCAGCGCCATCGACAGTTTTCTGGGTGCGATTGCGGGCCCGATGGGTGACCTTGGCGGTTATGTCGCCGACATCAACAGCTATTACACCACGCTGGTTTCCGCGATGGATCTTCTGGGTCTTGCGATGCCGACGGCGGTGATTACGGCCGTGGCCACCATCAACGCGGCATGGTCGATGATTAACTCCATGATTAGCGGCGCGGTCGCGGCGGTGACCAGCGCCATCAACAGCCTTGTGAACTCCATCGTCAGTATGATTAACAGCGCGGTCAGCAGCCTGATGGCGGCGGCGACGCCGGACGGCGAATGCTCCCGCATTGCCCAGCTGTGGGGCAATGACTACACGCCCCCGGCGTTCGTAGATGAATTCCAGAGCCTGATGGGCGCGGCGATTGAAAGAGGCATGCCCTACTTCACGCTCTATGAAATGCTGAACAATTCCATCTCCGGCGGTGGTACCGACCTGTTGCAGGAAATCACCAACGCCACCAACACGACCTTTATCACGGACGCGCTCAACGATTTGACCAGCGGCGGCCTCAGCGCCCCCGGCAATATCCCGAGCTGGAAAAGCTTCAGCGTCCTGCCCGTCAGCTCCACCGTCGATGACGTTATCGGCCAGATGTAATCAGCGCTTCGCCTGAATAAAAAAGACCGGCTTCAAGGCCGGTCTTTTTTTGTTTAGGGCATTGTCAGGCTACTGCTCCTGCTGGCGCAGAAGACTTATCAGCTCTTCTTCGAAATGCGCGGCGTCGGGGTGGTTTTGTAAAAACAGCCGCACAGCTTCCGCTGCGGCGGCGCGGTCATAGGGGACAAGTCCGGCGGCACGCTCGGCTGCGGGTTTTTGCGACAGCTCCGCAGCCTTGGCCGCGCGTTTCAGCACCTCGGGGTCGAGCCGCGCGCGCTGCGCGGCAATTTGCTTTTTCAGCTCTTCAATGGCGGCTTCGCGGCTGCCGGCGGGCGGGGGGGTCGTCACGCGGGTTTCCTTTCGCGGGCGCGGGGCTTTGTCCAATCTCTGTTTATTCTAGGGCGGGCAGCGGCAAAACCGCAAGAAATGCTTGCATTTATGGCTAAAAAACCCAATCTTACACGGGGTTTGGCACAAAAAGCCCGCGCGGTGCGAATATCGCCTGCGCGGAAAATGAAAGGTCGTATGTTGCTCGCGCTTTACAAGCTGATGATGCAGGCATCTACCCCGCTGCTGGACGCTTATTTGCAAAAGCGTCTGCGCGCGGGCAAGGAAGATGCCGCGCGTACGCATGAACGCCGCGGCCGCCCCCTGCTTGCGCGCCCCGCAGGCGCGCTTTTGTGGTTTCATGCGGCAAGCGTTGGTGAATCCCTCTCCCTGCTGGCGCTGGTTGTGCGCGTGCGCCGCGACTATCCGCAGGCGGCCGTCATGGTGACGACAGGCACGGTGACGTCTGCGGCGCTGATGGCGTCGCGCCTGCCCGATGGTGCGTTTCACCAATATATCCCCGTTGACCATCCGAAATGGGTGGCGTCTTTTCTCGACCACTGGAAACCGGATGCGGCCTTTTGGGCGGAATCCGAATTATGGCCGAATATGCTGTCGGCGCTACGCGCGCGCGGTATTCCTGCCGTTTTGCTGAATGCGCGCATGTCGCAGGAATCTTTCCTGCGCTGGCGTTACGCGCGCGGCACTATCGGGCAGATGCTCGGCGCTTTCGGTCTTTGCCTTGCGCAAAACGCGGCGGAAGCTGCGCGCCTCGGCGCCCTTGGCGCGGGCGATGTGCGCGTATCGGCGAATTTGAAATACGCGGCCTTGCCGCTGCCCTGCGATGAAAACGTGCTCTCGGCTTTGCGCGGCGATGCGGGCGGGCGCCCGCTCCTGCTGTGGGCCAGCACCCATGCGGGGGAGGAAGAGCGCGCCTTCGCCCTGCATAAAAAACTCGCCGCTGCCCATGCGGGGCTTGTGAGTGTGATTC
>DQGU01000217.1 GCA_003524565.1 Rhodospirillaceae bacterium | reverse complement strand
ATCTGAGTTTTTATATTTCTCGCGCCGCAGCATGATTGACATAACAATGACGGGGGTTTACAACGCAGTATATCTTTCATTTCCGCGCAAGAGTTCCCCGATGTTCGGCCGCAAGCAAAATAAAATTTCCCCCGAACAGAGGCTCGTAAAACGGCGGCAGGATTTACTGGCGCGTATCGACGATGCGCTTGCGGCGGAAATGCCGGAAAAAAAATCGGCAGCGGATACTTTCCTGCAGCTCAAACGTCTGGAGACGGAGGCGGAGTATCTGCGTGAAGATATTCTTTCGCACGCACGCCGCGGCGCGGACGAAAAAAGATTTTGGACGGCCTTTGGTATCAATACGCCGCTGGTCGCAGGGCTTTTTCTGCTGGAGCCCATCACGGGCACTATGGCTGTGCTGACAGCTGTGTTAACAGGTTACGCGCCAACGACGCTTATTAAACGCATTCTTGATGATGCGAAAATGGGCGATGCCGTCGCCATCAAGGCTGTGCAGATGGATATTGAAACCGTCCATATCGCGCAAACCCGTATTCAATCACGTTGCAGCGCCATCGAGGCCGCGCATGTCGAAACGATTGCCGATGTGTCCGGACACCACGCGCTGTTCAAGGAATATCCGGACCTGCGTTTGCACTTCATGGAAAAAGCATTCCGTGCGCAGCAGGCCGCGCTGGCCGCAAACAACAAACCCGCGTCTGCTGCCAATAATAATGCAGCGCCCGCACCGGACAGTGCGCCGCGTAAGGCGCCGCTCAAGAATCACCGCCGTTTCGGTTTATAAGCTGCGCTTCTTCGCGCCGGATTCGCCGCTTTTTCTCCCGCGGGTTAACCCGTTATGTAATCATATTGCCCTGAAGCACATGGGCAAGGGGTTGTTTTTTCGGGATTTAGCTATGCCGTGACGCCCGTTCAAAAATCGCAAAAATGGCGGTTTTAAAGGCATTTTGGCGCGCTTTGCGGTGGGTATGGCCGCGTTAACCTTTTATTCATTTGATTTCAAAGGTTTTTTCCTTGACGCTGCGGGGGAAACTTGGCAACCTGAAACTGTAAGCTATTGAAATACTGAAAAACTAGAAAAACAACCCGGAAAGCCTTGCCCGGCCCCTGTAAGGAATTTGAAGCCGCCATGACAAAGTCAGAATTGATTCTCAAACTCGCCGAATTGAATCCGCATCTGTACCAAAGCCATGCGGAGCAAATCGTGGATACGATTTTCGAAGAAATCACCAAGGCGCTTGCCACGGGTGCGCGCGTTGAACTGCGCGGCTTCGGCGCTTTCTCGGTCAAGCAGCGCAAGGCGCGTGTCGGCCGCAACCCGCGCACGGGTGAAACCGTACAGGTGGATAACAAGCGTGTGCCCTTCTTCAAAATCGGCAAGAAGATGCACGAACGCCTCAATGGCATTGCGTCCGACGGTTCGGGCGACGACGATCTCAACTAATCTGCGGCGAAACTAATCGCGGCGCCGGCGGGTGCATTTTTGCACCGCTTGCGTACCGGGGGTTTTCTCCATGCAATATCTCACGCTTCTCATCACGCTGCCGCTCACGGTTTTTGCCGTGCTTATCGTTTTGTCAAACGGCAGCGACGTGACCGTTTTTCTGTTGCCCGACGATAAAGACTTCGCGCTCACGCTGCCGCTGTGGCAGGTGGCGCTGGGGCTTTTAGGCGGCGGATTTTTTCTGGGCGCTTTGTTCGTCTGGCTTTTGCATCAAAAAGCGCGCTTCCGCTACTGGCAGGAAAGCCGCAAAACCGCGCGGCTTGAAAAAGAGCTGGAAAAACTGCATGCGGATGAAACTGCGCGCAAAGACCTCGCCGCAGCGGAGGTTGCGAAAAACGTGACACCCGCAGGCGTACCCGCCTTGCCGCCTGCATAAGGCGCGGGCTGGAATATCATCAAATATAAAAGACCTATCAGGCCTTGGGCGCGGGGATGCTCATGGGCACGGCGGGCGTTTTATGGCCCAGCTGGCGCAGGCTGCGGCTGATTTTCTCGCGCGTTTCGCGGTCACGCTCGCGTGCGTTCAGGTGCGCGTAAAACGCGCCGCCTGCGGATTGGCTGCTAAACCCGTTATGTACCGCTTTCATGACGCCATCGACGATATGACGGCGGTGCAGGGCATCGCCTTCGCTTGTCAGGGCTTTCAAAAGCGCTTTGGCTGCCGTTTTCGCGCAGTCTTTATCTGCTTCGGCAAACGCGCCGAGGCCAAGGATGCAAAGACGGCGGCTGTTGTCGCCCTGCGTGCCCTGCGTCAGCTGCTGCGCCAGTGCCTGCGTAATCTCTGTGGGTGCGCGCTGGCCGATGCTATGCAGGGCGCTTGCCGCGGCGAAGGTTTTTTCAACCGGATTCGCCTGCGACGGCGGCGTTGCCAGCGCTGTTATCATCGTTGAAATAACGGCGGGGCGCAGGGTTTCGTCGGCCGCGGCGATGCTGACCAGCGCCCGCGCCAGATGATGCGCAGCCAGTTTTTCTTTTTCCTGTGCGAAAGCTTCGGTTACTGCGCCCAGCACTTGCGCCGCCGCAGCAGGCGCAGTGGCGACAAAATCCGCAACCTGGCCGGCTTGCAGGCTACGCGTCAGCGCGTCTGACGGTTTGGATAGGTTGGCCGCAACGGCTTTGGCCGCTGTGGGTGCGGTTTCAGGCGCGGCAGCGGCGATGTCCGCCAGCGACAGCTCCATGCTGCGGCGCGCATAGGCGTCGGTTTCCTTGCCGAGTGTTTTTGCAATAGCCTCCGTCGCCATGCCTGCGGTTTCGGGCGCACTTTTCGCGATGTCGCGCAAAAGCCCTGCGGTCATATAGCGGATGCCGGAATCTTTTTCACCCTGCATAGCCGCGCCGAGCAATTCTGCCGCTTCGCTGTTTGCGGCCTTGGCGGCGGCGCGGAAAAGAGCCCAGCGCTCGTTGAACGGCGGGTTTTGTTCCAGCTGCGCTTTCACTGCGGCGATGGAGGGTGCGGCCACGTCGTCAAAACCGCGGCGCAGGGTGTCGGACGGCGGCTGAATGGCGGAATCGGTGCTGGACATGGTGAAATACCCTCTGGTTCTTGTCTGGTTATCGGTGATTTTTTGCTGCGGGGGCGCGGGCGTCCGGGCAGCGGGGCGATGTCTTCCCGCTCGGGGCGGCTTCGGCTGTGCGAAAGGGGCAGCCAAGCAGGTCAGACTCGTTAAATATCCGAAAATTCTACGCTTGCTTTAAAATTATGTCAAGAAATCGGCGGCCGACATTGATTTTATTGCTAAAGAGACGCTTAACCGCCGGAGCCGTGACGCGCCTGATAGCCTTTCAGGAAGCCTTTGAACATATCGACTTCGCCCGCGATTTTCAGGATGGTGTCGCGGTCGCCGAGCGAAGCGCGCCCGCCGCCGCGCGTGATGACGCCAAATGCATTGGCCTGCGGCGTCGAGCGGATAGCGCTGCCGAAACGGCGGCGCAGATTTTCAATCGCGGCACTATCCCCGCCCAGCTTATAGGCGACGGCGGCATTCACCACCATATCGGCTGTTTCCGCATCCAGTGCGGCGGGTACGTCTGCGGGCAACAGGCTTTCAATCGCCTGTGCAGCACCTGTCCATTGCCGCGCGCGCCACAAAATATCGGCGCGCAGACGTTTGGTTTCCGGCGTGTCAAATCCGCCCAGTGCGGCGATGGCGTCGTTTGTACGGTTCAGCTGCGACAGCGCGCGCGCGCGCAGCATCTGGCGTTCCTGTTCAAGGGCGGCTTCGGTACCGCTGCGCTGGCTGCGCTGCAAGGCGGAAATGGCCTCCGCCGGGCGGCTATCAAGCAGATAAACCGCCGCCAGCTTCGCGCCCAGCGCGGGCACTTTTTCCGCAGGGGCGGCGCCTGTGCGCAGCTGGCTGTCGATAAGCTCGGCCGCTTTTTCAAGCAAATCGACGCGTATCAGAAAATCCGCGAAATTGAGCGTGGCGATGGAGCTTTCGCTGCCCGTCGGCAAAAGATTGCCGTAGGCGGAATGGATGGCAATCGCCTCCAGCGGCGCGATATTTTTTGCCTGACCGCCGATGAAAATATCGGCGACGACACGGCTCATATCCGCGCGGATAACATCGGTATCGCCCAGCAGCGTATCCGCCAGCGTCATGGCGCGGCGCATATCGGAAAGTCCGTCAAGGTATTGCCCGTTCTGCACCTTCAACTGGCCGAGGTTGTGCAGAATTTGCACTTCCAGCCCATCCCCGCGCCACGCGAAGCGTAAACTGTCGATGCGGTCAATGGCGTCTTTGAGTTGAATGACGCTTTCCGACAGTTCAAGGTTCGTCAGCGCAAGGCTGGCCTTGGTATGATAAAGACGGTCAAGGCCGTTGGCGACAGGACGCCAGATGCGCATGGCTTCGGACTTGCGGCCTTCCTGCCGTGCGGCTTCGCCTTTCAGATAGGCGATGGCGGCGCGGTGATGGTTGTCAGTCGAATTGGCCCAGGTATCAAGGGTGTTCAAAAGCTTCACGGCCGTTTCAGTGCGACCAAGGCGCAGCGCGCTTTCGGCCATATAAATCGTGAAAGGCGTTGCGATATTCGGCGGGTATTCGATAAGCAGCGCGTTGTCGGGCGGAAAGGCGCGGTTGGCCATGCGCCATTGCTCCGTCGCCGCGGCGGCATAGCCAATCCAGAGATTGACCTCGGGGTGCTGCTGGATGGCAGGGTTTGAAAGGTCCTGCAGCGCATCCTGATAATGCCCTGCCATGGCGGCGGCCGCGCCGCGCAGGGCGATGAAGTTCGGGTTGCGCACCAGCGCAGGGTTGCGCGATTCCAAAAGGCGTAAAACGCCCAGTGTTTCGGGGCCGAAATTATTGGCAAAGTACAACAGTGCCATATTCATGATGGCTTCGTTGCGCATTTCGTCGTTCGGCGCGCTGGCGGCGCGCTGTTCAAGCGCGCGGCGGTTGCGCATCAGATACGGCATGCCGCCCTGCCGCCAGTTGGGAAAATCGAATAGACGCGGGTGCGTGCCCGCCATACGCGCGGCATCTTCGCTGAGCAGGACGGGGCCCGCATCCGGCGTTGCCTGCACGCCATTCGGCGCGGTCACGATGACGTAATCGTTGATGCGTGTGATGTTGATGCCGTCCGCCAGTGGGCGAATGACCATACCGGTCAGCGCGGGCATGACCTCGACATCGCTGAAACGGCGGCCTTTGTCGATGCGCTCTTCCGGCTGGGAAACGGGAATGACCTGCAGCGTATCGCCCGCATCGGGGTCTTCGATGGCCAGCGCGCGGCTATTGCCTTTCAGCGTTGCCAGCAATTTCGCTTTGCCGCTGGTATTGTCAAACTCGACATGCACGATTTCACGCCCCGGCGCTTGCAGCGGCAGGGGGGCAAGGGTGATTTCCCAAACCATGTTGCTTTTATCGACCGACACGAAAGTCTGCGGTGGCAGGCGGTAGCGGTAAGCTGTGCCGCTTGCAAAGCGCATGACCTCGGGTGCGCCCATCAGTTTACCCAGCGGCCCCTCGGCTTCGGGGTTTTGCGCGCTGCCCGTTGTGCCTTCGGCCACAATCCACAGGTAATCGCCGCGCGTGAAAACGGCCAGTTGCAAGGGGGCGATGCTGGAAAAACGCAGTTTGGTACGCGGGTCTTCCTGCGGCGGCACGACCAGCGGCTGCGGATTGGGCGCTTCATCGACGATAACGTTTTGCGGCAGCTGCGCCAGCGCGGCAGGCGGCAGGGCAGGTGAGGGGGGCGTGGCCGTGCTATCGGTTGTTTCGGCTGCGGGCACCTCAGCGGCGGCGGGCTTCTCCGGCGGCGTTGCATCCGGCGGGGGGCTTTCGGCTGTGTTTTCGGGGGGGGGCGCTGCGGGGTCTGCGGGCGGGGGTTCAAGCGCCGGGGG
>DQGU01000081.1 GCA_003524565.1 Rhodospirillaceae bacterium | reverse complement strand
ACCGTATTAAAGAAAAAGTCGGCAGCGGCGGCATCGACGAAGCTGTGCTGATGAAAGCGCAGGAACTTCTTGAAAAAAACACCATAAATTTCGAGCCTATCGCAAATATGCTGCTCGACCTGCTGGTCGAAGCTATCGCAGATGCCAAAGCCGGCACGACAAAAGGCGAGGAAGCTATCGAGGCTATGATTTACCCTGCCATGCAAATGAAGGCGCAAGGCAGCATGTTTCACTACCCGCTTATTAGTGATATCAGCCATATATTGGTTAATTTTCTTGAAACGGTTGAAGATATGGACCGTGACGTTCTCGACATCGTCGTTGCGCATAAAATGTCTATCAAGGCCGTACTTGCCAGCCACCTGAAAGGCGACGGCGGCAAAACGGGAAAAGAGCTGCGCGAAGCATTGATGGAAGCTTGCGGCCGTTACTACCGCAACAAAAAGCATTAAAATCAAATAGAAATTATATTTTCTTTATTTGATATATCAAGACTTAACCTGCGCCGTGCGCCGCCTTATTCGCCGGAAACCCGCGCCAAAAGCGACTGCCGCTGGCCAAGGGCATCCGCAATCGTCTCTGCCCCTGTTTCAAACGTCACCACCGCCATTTCCGAACCGTCAGATATAAATGCCAGCACCGCGGCCGCCTGATTGTCGGCATCTATGCAGGCCACTTCCGCCGTCACAACACTCACGGTGCCGGATACAACAGGCGCCGCCGCCTGCTGGGCGAAGTCACCACCGCAGCGCGCTTCAAGGACTGACAAATATTGCGCAACCGCAGGCGCACCAGCGGCAGGCCATGGCTGCACGGCCACCAGGCTGTTGCCATTCACCCACCGCCATACGGAAATATCGCCTGCCGTTTCCGCCGCCGCGCCGTCATGCGCCAGCCACGTCAACGTACGCGCCGCTATAGGCTTGGGCGCTGGCGCTTTGGGCGTCAAGGCGGCCTCCATAACTTCGGGGTCGGGCGACATAACGGCATCACCCACCGCTTGCGCCGCCGCATGCCCCGCGGCAGGCTGGATAGCCTGCGGTGGCGGGGTTTGGAAACGCACCGAAACCGCTTCCGCCGCCGTGCCGGGCGTGCGGGTTGACGGGGTCAGGCTTTCCTGCACCGCCAGCATGCTGTCGGTTTCATCGCGCAGGCGCTCGTTTTCGATTTTAAGGGCACGCTCGCGCCGCTCCAGCTCCGCAAGCGCCGTCAATTCGGCCTGCGCCGCCGCCAAATCCCCTTCTTGCAACCGTGCGGATACGGCCTGATTTTCCAGCTGCAGGCGGCGGTTTTCTTCGCGCAGGCGCTGGATTTCATCGGACAGGCTGGTGCTGACAGCCTGTTCGCTTATTTTCATGTCTTCGTTGCGTGCCAGCTCCGCCGCGACGGCTTTGGCTTCGGCAGCCTTGGCGGCGGCCTGCGCGGGTGTCGGTAGCTTGGCCTGCGTATAGACCTGCCCCTGCCCTTGCACGCTGGTGCAGGCGGCGAGTTCATCAAGCGCCTGCGCCGCCCCCTTCAGAGAAAAACTCAGCTGCTGGTTGTTGAAATCAGCATCCAGCACATCTTTGCTGCGCATCATGTCGAAAAAGTCGCGGTCATCGCCCATCTGGGCAATCAAAACATCGGTCGTTGCGGCAATCGCCACCATGGTGCGATGGATGGGGCCGACATAAAACGTAACGTAGTATTGCGAGCCCGCTGTCAGTGATTTTTTGCCGAAATCGATGGCCAGCGAACGCGCGCCTTTGCTGTCGCTGGCGACCACCAGCGAATGCCCGTTCGCATAGCGCGTTTTCATCGAGCAGAAAGAAAGCCCATTTGACGATTTTATATTGATGGGGCCGACGACCCACTCGCCCGGCTCGCTGCGCAAGCCCTGCGCGGATAGCGGCGCTGCGGTAAAAATGAAACCGGCAGCCAGAAGTGCGGCAACTATCGCAGGGCGCATCATCATCATTTTACCTTTGCGCTTTATGCTTCGCCCCGTTTATTCGATAACAACCGTATTGAATTCACCAGACGGCTGCGCAGCGGAAACCGGCGGCTCCGGCGACATGACCGTGCGGCGGGCATCGTACTGCGCTTGCGGCGCGGCGGACGTTGCCGCTGCAGCGGGCAGAGGCGACAGCCCAGCCGACGATGACAGCGTGTAGAAAATATTATCGCCCAACGATTTTACCTGCGCTGCGTCGGACGGATTGCCGGAATGCAAAATCGCGGCAAAACCGCTGCCCGACTGCACGAACAGCATCGATGTTTCATAGGCATTGCCCGGCATCGCGCAAGACAGCGTGCCGCTGGAAACCACACCCGCCGGCGTTTGTTCGGCATTACCCATTTTCACCGTCAGGTGCTGCGGGCAATCATCGCGGTAACGCCCGACGTAATCCTGCGTCAGACGGTCGAAGGGCTGGCCTGCGGCGGGCATTTGTTCGTAAAGACCGCTCAAGCGCCCCAAAGACCATTGGCGCGAAGCTTCCGCGCCCGATTGCTGCATCGGCTGGAACACCGCGCCGCGCACGCCGGATTGCTCCAGCAGCGTTTCAAGGCTAACGGCGCGTCCGGTGGGCGCCGCGGCCGCAGGTGCATTGCGCAGACGCGGCGTTTCCACAGCGGGCACTTGCGGACGGACAGAAGACGGCATAGCGGCCTGCGGTACAGCTTTCGCCGCTTGCGGCGCGGGCACGGCGGGCGTTTTCACGGCGTTTTTGGGCGCGGCAGCGCCTTGTGGGCGGTGATGCTTCATGATGCCCTCAAGGAAAGCCTCAGCGCGGTTACCGCCGGAGGTCAGGTCGGAATCACCTGCTGCCGGTTCAAGACGCGACAGGCTACGCGCGCCGGCAGCCGGCGACGGCGGCACGGCAGGCACAGCGGCCACTTCACGCTTTTCAAGCGGCGGCAAGGCACGCGCGGCGGCTACAGGCGCAGGTGCGGCAGGCTTCAGAGTCACCGCCGGCAGGGCGGCTGCCGCCTGCTCCGTTTTCATCGCGGACGATTTCGCGGCGAATTTATCAGCGGCCTGTTTTTGCGCCAGCGCCAGCTTTTGCGCGGCGGCTTGTTTTTGTTCAAGCGCCAGCTTTTGCTCCAGCGCCGCCTTTTCTTCACGCAGACGGCGGATTTCTTCGTCCGCTTTCACGCGGGCGGCTTCACGCTCCTGCGCCAGCTCGGCGGCACGCACGCTTTGCAGACGGCGCTCTTGTTCCAGCTTGGAGAGGAGCAAGGCTTCTGCTTTGCGCTCTTCTTCGAGCTTGGCGATACGCAGCGCTTCCGTCTTGCGTTCTTCTTCCAGTTTGGCGACACGTTCCGCTTCCGCTTTACGCTCGGCTTCCATTTTGGCAACGCGCTCCGCTTCTGCTCTGCGCTCCGCTTCAATCTTGGCGATACGCAGCGCTTCTGCCTTGCGCTCTTCTTCCAGTTTGGCGACACGCAGTGCTTCGGCTTTACGTTCGGCTTCAAGCTTCGCAATACGCTCTGCCTCTGCTACACGCTCGGCTTCGATTTGTGCCAGCTTGGCCGCTTCCTCTGCCTGACGCGCAGCATCCAGCTTGGCGATACGCTCCGCTTCGGCCTTACGCTCCGCCTCCAGCTTTGCCATACGCGCGGCTGCGGCTACACGCTCCTGCTCCAGATTTGCAAGGCGCTCTGCTTCTGCCTTGCGTTCGTTTTCCCTCTTGGCCAGTTGCTCTGCTTCTGCTTTGCGCAGGGCTTCGACTTCGGCGAGGCGTTTTGCCTCAACCTCGCGCGCGGCGACAGCATTGTTCAGGCGCGATTCAAGCTGCGCCTTTTCTTCGGCCAGCTTCGGGTCGGCCTTGGCCGGAACTTCCACGGGCACTTCCACCGTTACGGGCGGCTTTGCTTTTTCAGCGGCCAATGCCAGTTCCAGCTCTTTTGCCTGACGGGTTTGTGCTGCCAGCTGCGCTTCCAGCTCGCTGGCGCGGCGCAGGGCTTCTTCAGCGCGCGCGCGTTCCATCTGCTGCGCCTTCAGGCTTTCAGCCAGTTCCTTGTTCGCGGTTTCCGTATCCGTCAGCTGTTGGCGCAGCGATGCGCGTGCCGCTTCGGCGGCCCCCAGCTGTTCTTCGAGCGCACGGATTTTGGTATCCCCCTCGCGCTTCGCAGATTCAAGAGCAGGCACAATGGTGCGGCTTTCGGTGATGGCCGTATCCAGCTGACCGCGCAAAACACTGCGCTCGCTTTCCAGCGTGGCGACGCGGGTGTTGAATTCAGCCTCGGTCTTGCTGAGGGCTTCTGCCAGCTTGCGGGTTTCCGCTTCGCGTGCGGCCATCAGCTTGTCCATGTCGGCTTGCTTTTTGGCAAGCTCTTCGGCCAGCTGTTTTGCAAGGCGCGCATCATCTGCCAGCTTGGCCGCGGCGGCAGCTTCTGCCGCGGGCGCAGCAGCAGCGACAACAGCGGATTTTTCAGCCGCTTTCTCCGTCGCCACTTTTTCAAGCATGGATTTTTCCAGCGCGGCGATTTGCTGTTGAAGGTTTTTTGCCTCGACCAGCATCGCTTCCTGACGGCGGCCGGATTCCTGTACCTGCTGCTGTGCGGCCTTGGTGGTTTCGGCGGCCAGCGTGGCGATTTCCTGTTCCTTGCGCGCCATATCGCGCTCCAGCTTCGCGGCCTGAATTTTTTCCATCTCGCGCGCGCTCATGCCCACGTTTTCAGCCATGACCGCATGACCGGTCACCGCCATGGAGGCGAGCAGTTTACGCTCCTGCGGCATATTCATTGTTTCGGGCGCGGGCATTTCCGCCAAGGGGGTCGCATCCACCTTGATAGCAGGTGCTGCGACAGCAGACGGCGCCACCGCGGTGGAGGCTGCCAAAATCGTTTCGCCCTTGTGCGTGCCCGGTTTGGGCAGCGGCAGGGTTACGGCTGCGGTGTCGTCAGATTTTTTTTTGCTGGCCGCGGCGGTTTTTGCGGCGGATTTTTCATCGTTCCAGACAATGTCGCTGTCGGAATACTGCCGGAGGGCGGCAGCAGGCTCTTCCTGCCCTGCCGCCTTGGCGCGCAGTCTTTGGAAAAAGTTTGTAAACGGTGCTGCCGGTTTTTCGGCGCTGGCCGTTTTTTCAGCGGCGGCGGCGGCTTCGGCTTCTGCCTTGGCTACTGCGGCCATTTCGGCGGGCGGCAGCTCTACCTGCTCCTGCGGGCCCGCAAGAACGGTGGCGCAGGTCACAAGCTCTTTATACTTTTTGTCGAATTTGTTGATGGCGAAGCGCACGTCAATCGCAGAGGTCGAGACGCGCAGCGTTTCGCTGCGGCTGAAAGTATCATAAAGCGCGTCGTCTTCACCGATTTGCAAAACCAGCGAGCGGGCCGTCGTTGCCTCCCCGCTGAATGTGCGCGGGGCGAGGTTTTCGAGCGTCAGGGTGACTTCGTATTTTTTGCCCGGTTTGAACAGGTCGTCATAGAATTCGATACCGAGGGAGCCGAAGCCTTCCGCACTGCGCGCGAATGCCAGCGTGCTGGCCTGGTCGAACTTGCCCACCATGGCGCAATAAGGCGCGCCGCTGCTGTCCACCGTGCCGACTTTCCATTGCTCTTTCGGCTTCAAAACGCCGAGCATCTGAACCGCGGCGGGCTGCGTTGCCTGTACCGCTGTCGTGGCCAGAAGCATCGCGGCAGCAAGGGAAACACTCGTCAGGGCAAGGAAGCGTGAACGGCGCATGGGAAATCCTCGTGGATTGTGGGCTTTATAAAAATTGTCATTATTTAGGTCACTCATCATAAGGATTCTTCGCCGTTTTGCCAGCAGTTTTTCGGAAAAACCTGTTCATATTTCAGGCACATGCCCCTTTCCGCCCCATGGCAAAGCGTGGGTTGACAGCAGGAAAAATCCTTAATATTATGAAAAAATTCAATTTTTAACGACAGGGTGCAGGCTGTGACCTCAGGACAGGCAAACGGCATATCTTCCGCTTTCGACCAGACCGCCGGCGCGACGCCGGAGGAGCGCAAGGCCTTTTTCAAGGCTATCCGCACCGGAAATACGGCTGAAGTCGCCGAAACCCTCGCAAGCCGCGCCGGCGCCGCCTGCTGGCTGGAGCCATTCAAACCCGATGACAAGCCCTACGCCGCCGATGACACGCCGCTGATGGCCGCCGCGCAAGCACGGCGCAGCGACATCGTCAAACTGCTTTTGCAGCACGGGGCAGCCCCCACTATCGACAAGCAAAACAGCCGCGGCTATACCGCGCTGATGTACGCCGCATGGCAAAATGCCGAAGAGGCTGCGGAAGCTTTGCTCTGGCATGGCGCGAATACATTTCCATGCTGCGAGCAAGGGCATGACGCCCCCGTTCTGGCGCGGATGCGCGGCCATGATGCGCTCGCCAAAACCATCGAAAGACACCGCGACAAAACCGAAGGCCCCGCCGCCTGCCTGAGCGGCACGGCGAAGGATGTGCCGCTGATATCGCTGCCCGCCATCCGCCGCCGCCATTAAAGCGCGCCCTATTCCCTTTGCGGCAAAAATGTCGTAATCATCGGGTATGAAAACACCTGCAAAAATCGCCGTATCCGCCGCCCTGCTGGGGCTTGTCGCCTTTTACGTTGCATCGCCCTATCTGGCCATGGAACGCCTGTACAAGGGCGTGATGCAAATGGATGCCAAGGTCATCGAAACCCATGCCGATTTCCCGATGCTGCGTGAATCGCTGAAGGAACAGGCGAACGTCTATCTTGCCGCGCGCGTGCCCAAGGGGCAGGACGGCCGCACCGGCATTTTCGGCGCGGCCAGTTTGGTGATGCTGCCGAAAATCGTAGAGGCTGTTGTCGATGCCTACGTCACGCCGACAGGCATGCGCATGGCACTTGACCGCGCGCTGGTCAAAATTGACGGCAAGGATATTCAAAACAAAGAGCCGCGGCCTCTTTCGCGCAAAGACATCGACCATGCGTTTTTTGAAAATCCGGATACGTTCCGCATCGAAGCGAAGGGCATGACGTTCATCCTGCGCCTGCGTGACTGGCGCTGGAAATTGACCGCGGCGGAACTGCCGCCAGAAGTCTTCGCACGCCGCAAAGCCGCCGATGCAGCCGCCCCCGCAGCGGAAACAACGCCACAGGCCGCACCCGAAGCGCCCTGATTATTTTTTATGGATGAAGCCGCCGGACAGGCGCGGGATTAGCGCGCGTGCTGCGTTACCATGCTGCGGATTTTGTCGGTGTTCATCGGCTGTTGCTGGCCGTCTTTTTCAAGGCTAAAGCCATTTCCGCGCCAGATACCGTCTGCCACCTGCGCATAAACGCGCATCGACAATGCCGCCGCCTGTTTGTCGGACGACAGTTTGAACGTGCGGCGGATATCGGACAGTTTGCGCATATCTTCGGCCGCCAGCGTCAGGCCGACATCGCCTGTCATGTAGGCAAGGCGCTCTTTGCTGCGGGCGGTTTCCTGCCCCTGTTTTTTATCAAGAACAAGGTCAGGTCCCGTCCACGCGCTGCCGCTATAGACGGCGGCGCCCTTGGCGATATCACCCGTGATGCCGTGCAGGAAACCGATGGCTTCTTTCAGCACCGTTTTCACACGGCGGTTCGGGCGCGCCGCGGCACGGACGTTGAATTTTTCAGCAATCGACAGGCCGCGGCCAAAATCTTCTTTGGGGAGTTTTGCGTTATGTGCGCTGGCCATGGTGTATCTCCTGCTTGAAAATAGATGGAAATTTAATCGAGGTCTTCGTAGGCGACTTTCGCCCCTGCGCCGTCTTTACCGGCATTCAGCTTATGCGCCAGCGACGCTTCGAGGAACGCATCAAGGTCGCCGTCCAAAACGCCCTGCGTATCCGACGTATCATGCCCCGTGCGCAGGTCTTTGACCATCTGGTAGGGGTGCAGAACGTAAGAGCGTATCTGGTGGCCAAAGCCGATTTCGGTCTTTTCGTCTTCGCGCTGCTGCTTTTCGGCGTCGCGCATCATTTGCTCGCGCTCGTACAGCTTCGCTTTCAGCATTTTCATCGCCTGATCGCGGTTTTTGTGCTGGGAGCGTTCGTTCTGGCACGCGACCACAATCCCCGTCGGGATGTGCGTCAGGCGCACGGCGGAATCCGTTTTGTTGACGTGCTGCCCGCCCGCGCCGCCGGAGCGGTAAGTATCCACGCGCAGGTCTTTGGGGTCGATGGTGATGTCGATATCGTCATCCACGACAGGGGTGACGGAAACCGAGCAAAAGCTGGTATGGCGGCGCGCGTTGGAATCGTAGGGCGAGATGCGTACAAGGCGATGCACGCCCGATTCAGATTTCAGCCAGCCGTAAGCATTGGGGCCGGAAATTTCCAGCGTCGCGGATTTGATGCCCGCCACGTCCGCATCCTGCTTGTCGAGCAGCGCGAGTTTATAATCATGCTGTTCCGCCCAGCGCATATACATGCGGAAGATAATCCCCGCCCAGTCGGCCGCTTCGGTACCGCCCGCCCCTGCGTTGATTTGGAGATAGGCGTCGCTGCCGTCCATTTCACCAGACAGCAGGCTTTCCAGTTCGCGGCGCGCAACATCGGTTTTGATGGCGTAGAGGGATTGTTCGGCTTCACTCACCAGCGCGGCGTCGCCTTCCATCTCGGCAAGTTCAATCATGCCCAGCTGGTCGCTCAGGTTGTTTTCGATGGCGCGCACGCCATCGATTTGACCTTCGAGGCGGGTGCGTTCCTTGAGGATTTTTTGCGCGCGTTCCTGATTATCCCAAAGTTTGGGGTCTTCAGCGAGGGCGTTCAGTTCGGCAAGACGGTGGACAGCACGGTCCCAGTCAAAGATGCCTCCTCAGCAG
>DQGU01000093.1 GCA_003524565.1 Rhodospirillaceae bacterium | reverse complement strand
AAAACAGAGCGAGGTTCATGATGATGTCGGATAAACGCCTGACCCAGGCTATTCTGCGCAACAACCTCGCCATGTTCATCGCGAGGTCGCAGATGCTCCTGCAGCCCCACAAGCCCTATATCCACGGCCATCATATCGAGGCCATCGCCCATCAGCTGGAGCGTTGCCGTCGGGGCGAAATCAGGTTTTTGATTATCAACCTGCCGCCGCGCTATCTGAAGTCGGTTTGTTGTTCGATCGCATTCCCGGCCTTCCTGCTGGGGCATGATCCGACCCTGGCCATTACCTGCCTGAGC
This sequence comes from Rhodospirillaceae bacterium, assembly GCA_003524565.1. Classification (GTDB taxonomy): domain Bacteria; phylum Pseudomonadota; class Alphaproteobacteria; order Micavibrionales; family UBA2020; genus UBA2020. Next base: position 24,167 of record DQGU01000093.1, on the reverse strand, counting down.
TACGGGGATGTGCTGGCGCTCGATTTGTCGCGCAGCTGCCGCAAGGTGATGCAATCGCCCGAGTACCGCGAACTCTTTCCGGGCACGGGCTTGAGCGCGGACAAGAATACTGAAGCGCTCTTTTATACAACCATGGGCGGACATCGCCGGGCTGTGTCTATGGGTGGCGGCATTACTGGGTTCGGCGCCGAATTTTTGATCATTGACGACCCGAGCAAGGCCGACGACGTTCTCTCGCCGCATCTTCGCGATGAGGTCATTGAGCGCATGAAAAACACCCTGTTGTCGCGTCTCAATGACAAGAAAAAGGGCTGCATCATCGTGGTCATGCAGCGCCTGCATATGGATGACCTGACCGGCTACCTGCTGGAGCAGGGCGGCTGGACGGTCCTGAACCTGCCGGCAATTGCCGAAGAGTATCAGGAAATCCCTCTTGGGGACGGCAGGGTCTGGAAGCGTAGCGCGGGCGGTGTTCTGCTGCCTGAATACGAGTCGCCCGACGATCTGAGCCAGCTCCGCCGGTCGATGGGCGAGTTTTCGTTTTCGGCGCAGTACCAGCAGCGCCCGATCCCCGAAAACGGCCAGATCTTCCAGTGGGACAAATTCCAGTTCTACGAAAATCCGCCGCCGTTCAAAAACGGCGACCGCTACGTCATGAGCTGGGACACGGCCATGAAAGACGGCGAGCTCAACGACTGGAGCGTCTGCACGGTCTGGCAGGTGTATCAGGATAAATATTACTATCTGGTAGATGTGATCCGTAAAAAGATGCTCTATCCCGACCTGCTCAAAACCGTCTACGCCGTGGCGCGCAAATACCCGATTGTTGAACTGCTGTTCGAAGACGCGGGGTCAGGCACCATTTTGTATCAGGAGGTTTCGCAGAAATACGACCTGCCGATCGACGGGGTTCATCGCATCCAGCCCGAAGGCAACAAAGCGACCCGTGCCGCAGCGATTACGAACCTGATCGAGGAAGGCCGCGTTTTTCTGCCGCGACAGGCCGGATGGCTGGAGACGTTCCGCAACGAGCTGCTCCAGTTCCCCAACGGCCGCCACGACGACCAGGTCGACAGCATGGTCAATTTCCTGCGCTGGGAGACACGGAAGAAGGATAATTGCCGGCTCGTGCCGATCAGCGGCTTTTAATTAGGTCTCTTTAGACGGCTAAATTTAGGTGCATCGCTACGGTTAAATTCTGGTAACTCTGATCGAAGTTCGATGTACCTAGCCAAGCAGTAAAATTCCAAGCGGTGCGCTTCGCCTAGCCTTGCTAGCGGAAAAATATTAACAGGGAAATTTTTGTGGGTTAACAGGCAAAAGCTCATTCATATAAGGAGGCAAAGGTGAGCGTGCTACCGTGCGTCATCCGCCTGCTACGAGCGCCGCGCGCGGCACAGCATAGAGGGTGTCCTTGATTTGTTCCCCTAAAGTGTAGGAGCGAATGACGCAATGGCGGTTTTGGTTGCCGCGGGTCAGGCTAAAAAGGAAAGTTCAGTTGCAGCCACAGTTTTTTCGTGTCCGTATACGGCGCATCTTCCGCCGTGTAGTCGGCGTATTTGATCAACCCCTGCACGGATTTGAGCGGCGCGCCCTCCGGCAAGGCAAAGGTGGCGGAAAGAGACAGGTTTGTTTCGCTGCCGTAATCGGCGCCGCCGCTATCCCCGCGGTAGTCGTGCCACGTGAGGGCGGCTTCGGGTTTTTGAATCCATTTCACGGGCGATGTCGGCTTGAATGAGGCGTGAATATAGCCATCGCGCAGGCCGCTTGTTGGGGTTGTCAGGAACTTGTCGGCCCAGCCGTTGAACTTGTGCAGCGTTGCCAGCGGAGTCTGGAAAGAGGCGCTGCCGTCGCCGCCCAGAACTTCATAGCCGCCGCCGAAGCTGAATGTGCGGAAATCCGCGTAAGCGGCAAAGTGTTTATAGTCTTCCGTATACCGCGCGGGGTTGTTGGCGTGATCGCGCTGGCGGGCATATTCAGCTTCGTACCTTACTTTCAGCCCGTCGCCGAGATCTTTACTGCCCGTGGCACGCAGGCCAAGGGAAGCGGAGGAGAGAGCCGGTGTTTCGTCGAAATCCAGAAAATATCCGTAGGCCGCCGTATCAAGCCATGGCGCCCATTGATGGGATATCCGCAGCCAGTGGCTCTTGGCATCCAGATCGCCATTCGGGTGTTTTTCACTGAAAATCCGGTTGACGTTCCAGATATAACCGTAGCTAGCCTGCAAGACATCTTTGTGGCGGAAAGAAACGGAAACGGCGTCAAGAGTCTGGTCGTTCTGGCGCCAATCGACGCTGCCCACAAAACGCTGCCCGTCATGATTGACGGCCTGCCGTCCGGCCTTGAAGTCGAGGCCGGATAAAGGCTGCCAGTTGATCCAGGCCTGATTAAGCTCCGTGCTTTGCGGATCGGCGACGATCGGGTAGGCGGTTTTACCGTTGACGGTACTGTTGAAAGAGTCGTCGCCAAGATGCTGAACTCGCTGCCCTTCGATAAAGCCGGAAAGCCCTTTCCAGCTGCCGGTTTTGAAATTCAGGTTCAGCCTTGCCGTCGAAGCTTTCGCATCGCGGGCGACGGGTGTCGGCCCGTTCTGGTCGACATATTCGTATCTATAGCGAATCTGTCCGCCAAAGGTTCCGTCGCGAAAGAGGTCAGAAACGTCCGCCTCTGCCTGTGCGGTCACGGGAGTTAACAGGAGAGCCGTGCAGAGCAGCGAGCGAAAAAAGCGCATCGCAGTATACCTTTATCGAGGGTTATCTTCCCAGTAGCGCAAGCGCGCGCGGGAAAAGAATGTTGTTTTCTTTGTGGATGTGAAGTTTGATGTCGTTTTCAAGATCGGCCAACCCTGTATAGAGTGCTTTGAAAGAGGCGCACATATAGCTATCGTCCATCTTGTATCCGTGGGTAAGTGCGGAGATTTTTTCTAGGTGTGCCCCGGTTTCTTCATGTTCATGTTCCATCATTTCAATGGGGCAGGAAATGTCGAGTGCCGCCGCGCCACCGCGACCAAGAGCCACAATCACAGGGAAGAGAATATTCTCTTCTTTTTCTATATGCTGACGCAGCTCTTCGGACATGATGCAATATTCTTCAAAAACCTGAAGAAGATAGGGATGGTCTTCGCCGTGCCGCCGTGCCACTTTCGCGCAGAGGGCATGCAGGCGGGGCAGCTCCTGCCGCAGAAAAGCATGATGTGTGCTGATAATATGCTCGACGAGCTCGGCAAGGGGCTTTTTTTGCCAGTCGGTTGTATTGTCGGCCGTGGCGGCAAGAGCTGCTATATCGCCGAGTACGGCGCGCGGTTCAATCGATTTTTCAGCGCAGACGTCGGATAGCTTTCTTTTACCGCCGCAGCAAAAATCGATCCCGTATTTGTGGAATATTCTATAGCTGTCGGGGTAGGTGGCGGCTATCTCGCTGACAGTGCTATGCTCCAGTGCGTTCATCATACTCTCCTTTTCTGCGAGTCTCAAAATAGCGCAGAATCGGAACGGGAACTTGACCCGGATCAAGTCGGGCGCGCATTTTTTAGAAATTGCGGAATAATATTTCGAACTGATCCGTTCGGGGCAGTTGCCGCAGATCCAGCGGGCGCGGCTGGGGCGGCAGACGCCCCAAGGTGGGCCTGTCGTCATCGGATATAAAGTTCTGTATATAGTACTTGCCGCCGTAACCGCGCTTTTCCAGGTCGCGGATGATCTCCGCAATGTCCGCCTCTTGTAAAATTCCGGTATGTACGGTGGTGCGTATTTCGAACCCGGCCTTCGACTGCCCCATCAGAAGGCGCAAGGTTGTGTCGATTTCGCCCGAACAGCCGACGCCCGTAACGCGGCGCGTGGCTTGCAGCGGCGATTTGTAGTCGAGCGCGACATAGTCCAGACTGCCGTGCGCAAGAAGGGTCTGGATGACTTTCGGCCTGCTGCCGTTGGTGTCGAGTTTGACGGAAAAGCCCATGCGCTTGATCTCGTCTGCGAAGTCAACGATGCCGGTATAAAGCGTGGCCTCTCCCCCCGACAGCACAACGCCGTCCAGAAGGCCGGCGCGCCGTTTCAGAAAACCAAAAATACTCTCGATGCTACGCGTTCCTTTGCCGCGTACAATCTGCGGGTTGTGGCAATAGCCGCAGCGCATGTTGCAGCCGGAAAACCAGATGATGCAGGCTGTCTTGCCCGGAAAGTCGAGCAGGGTAAACGGCGTTACATCGTAGACCGGCAAAAACATCCCGTCTTTCCCGCCCGCGCGGAGTCGCGGCGGGCGGGCGAGTGTGTCTGGCGCTGTGCCGCTATCCATCTGCTCAATGCCGGTCGAACATGTCGGCAGATTCGACGCATCTTTCAAGGAAGTGGCGCCGCTGCATATGTTCCCCTTTCTTGCCGATGTTAAAGCTCTCCACAGGGCGGAAGTAACCCATAACGCGTGTCCAGACGTTTGTTTTTTCACCGCAGGTCGGGCAGGCGGGTTTCTCTCCGGCAATATAGCCATGCGTGGCGCAGGTGGAGAAAACCGGCGTCACGGTGATATAGGGCAGCTGGTAGTTTTCGATTACCTTGCGCACAAATCGTTTGCAGGATTCGGCACAGGAGAGCTTTTCGCTCATGTAAAGATGCAGCACCGTGCCGCCGGTGTATTTGCATTGCAGGGCATTTTGCAGTTCAAGCGCCTCGAATGGATCGTCGGTAAAGCCGACAGGAATTTGCGAGGAATTTGTATAGTAGATATTCTCGTCGAAACCTGCTTGCAGGATATCCGGAAAGCGCTTGGCGTCTTCCTTGGCGAAGCGGTAGGTCGTTCCCTCGGCGGGCGTGGCTTCCAGATTGTAGAGGTTGCCGGAGCTTTCTTGATAATCGCGGATTCTTTCGCGCATATGGTCGAGGATGCGCAGGCAAAACCGCTGCCCCTCTCTGTCCGTGATATCCAGCTGATCCCGCGTGAAATTGCGCACCATTTCGTTCATGCCGTTGACGCCAATCGTCGAAAAATGGTTGCGCAGGAATGGCAGATATCTGGCGGTATAGGGGTAGAGCCCGCGATCGTACATTTCCTGAACAAAACGGCGTTTTTTTTCCAGCGTGGAGCGGGAAATGTCCATCAGGCGGTCGATTTCTGCGGTCAGGCCCTGAAGGTCGCCGCGGAAACGATACCCGAGGCGCGCCATATTGATCGTTACGACGCCGAGCGACCCTGTCATTTCGGCGGAGCCGAACAAGCCGTTGCCGCGCTTGAGCAACTCGCGCAAATCCAGCTGCAGGCGGCAGCACATGGAACGCACCGCGCCGGGGGCATAGGCATCCGGATTGGGGACTTTCTCGCCTTGCGCGTTCCGCATCCATTGGCTGCCTACAAAGTTCTGGAAGTAGGAAGACCCGACTTTCGCCGTGTTTTCAAAAAGAGCGTTGGCGACAGGGCTGTCCCAATCGAAATCTTCCGTGATATTGACGGTGGGAATGGGGAAGGTGAAGGGCTGGCCACCGGAATCGCCCTCGGTCATGACTTCATAATAGGCGATATTGATCATGTCCATTTCCGGCGCGAAATGCCGATAGGTCATATCCTCCAGCGTACGGATGCCCATATCGCGTTTTTGCGCCGCTGCGAGAAGAGCGCCGTCCTCGATGCCGGCGAAGAGGTGATGGTCGCGGTAGGTGGGCGCTTGCCGTGCAAGGTCTTCCGGCACTTTGAAATCTAGCGTGATATTGGTGAAGGGAGATTGCCCCCATCTGGCCGGAACGTTCAGGTTATAGACAAACTGGCGTATGGCTTTCTTTATTTCATCGAAACCGAGCTTGTCGTAAAATACATAGGGCGCCAGATAGGTGTCGAAGCTTGAAAAGGCCTGCGCCCCCGCCCATTCGGACTGCAAAATGCCCAGAAAATTGCTCATCTGTCCGAGCGCTTCGCGGAAATGGCGCGGCGGGCGGGAGGAGACGCGCCCGTCAACGCCGTTAAACCCTTCGTTGAGAAGAGCGCGCAGCGACCAGCCCGCGCAGTAGCCCGTCAGGCAATCAAGGTCGTGGATATGAATGTCGCCGGTGCGGTGAGCCTGACCTTCTTCCGGCGCATAAACGCTGTCGAGCCAGAAATTGGCGATCACTTTGCCAGCGAGATTATTGATCATGCCGGCGTTTGAATAGCCTGTATTGGCATTGGCCTTGATACGCCAGTCACTGCCGGAGATATATTCCGAAACGGCGGCGGAACAGTCGATGCTGGTGCCGTCGAAAAGCCGCGCGAGGGTATCGGCGGCTTTTTTTGTGTTTTCGTTTTGGTTCAGAATTACAGGCGCCTCATTCTTCATAACCAAGTTCTCCCCTTGCGTGATGCTACGTTCGTTCGATGTGGTTTTTTATGTGTAATGGCTTCTTGTGAACACAAGATATTGTGTTGGTTAATCTATCCTTAACCTATATGCAGATGTTTTCTTTTGATCTGGGTCAAAAACGATACAGAAAAAAATCAGGTTTCAAAAGCAGGGGGTTTTTCTATCCAGAGATGCCCGGCCTGCCTGTAAAAAAATCCGTTTGAGAACGGAACACGAAGACCGATCTCCGATAGCCGCTGAAGGCTCTCGTCCGGATCGAGGAAGCCGTGCAGAACATCATGAAAAATGCAGGCAATCTGTTTCATATCCTTGCTGTGCGGCGAGAGGCGGAAAGAGCGGATGCCCATTGCGGCCAGCTCGGACATTTCACGCGCAAGGTTCAGGCAGTTGAACGATAGAGTTTGCACGCCATTGACGACAAGAAAATTTTCTTTTTGCAAGGTGCGTAGCGGCATGCCATCCGGATCCTGTTCGCAAACGAACTGGCAGTTGTCTTTCATGCGGCCATGTGCGCGGGCGTGATAGCAGCGCGCCGAAAGCGCCAGCGGCGCGCGGCCGAAAACCGTTACCTCCAGCTCTACCTTTTCTTCAGCGGCGCAGTCGCCGAGAACGCCAAGAGCAGAGCGGGGTAGCTCGACGGGCAGGGCAAAACTTACGGCGCCGATTCCCTTCAGGTATTTCAGTGTGTCTTCATTGTAGACGTTCAGGTAGGTGCCGGCAAAAAACCGCCGCCCGCGCAGGTGATAGAGAGAAGAGGCGTCATTTGCCTCTATATCCAGATCGGCGGCCTCGCATAGATCGCGGATGATATCCCGCTCACGCTTTATCATGACCTCCGCCAAGGTCGATATGACGACTTCTTTGCCCGAACGTTGCAGTCTGTCGATGACATCCGCAAAGAAAGGTTCGAAAAACGGCATTCTTTTCGAGCAAATCACTTCACCGATGCATACCCGCGAAACCGGCATTTCATCCGCGACGGCGAAATAAAAATCCCGCCAGATTTCTGCGGGCCAGTTGAACAATATGGGGCCCATCGTCAGTTGCGGTGTCATCGGCGCTACCTCCACTTTTTACTTTCAAACGCCCCTTGGGTTTCTTTCTGCCCTTCGGTGAGGTGAAGAAGGTCATCGACAGCCGCCGGATTTCCGTCAAGCGCGCTATCGATCGCGCGCCGCCAGGACGACACGACTTTTTCGACATAGGCCTTGGATCTCTGCCTGCCTTCAATTTTGAAAGCGGAAACGCCGGCCTCAATCAGTGCAGGCAGCAGAACGCCCAGATTAAGGCTGATCGGCTCTTCGAAGGCGTAATAAGAATCATCGCGGTGCGGCGCGAAGTAGCGTCCCTTGCAAATAGTCGGGTATCCGGCGCTTTGGCGGCAGCTGTAACAGTCGATTGTAAATTTCCCAAGGCGGGCGGAAAGGTTTCCGTCTTCGTCTTCTGCGTAATTGACGGCGCTGGCGGGGGAGCAAACGCCGTCCATATTCGTCGACTCTCCGGTCACGTAGTTGGTCAGGCTACAGCGGCCTTCCGCCATAAGACCGTGATTGCCGAAAACGAATGTCTCGATCTCGCAGCCGATTTCCTTATGCAGGGATTTAATTTCGGGGATTGTGAGAATGCGCGGCAGCACAACGCGGCGGATATTGAAGGATTCGCGGTAAAACCGGATAGCCTCCACCGAGGGTGCGCCAGCCTGCACGGAAAGATGCAGGCGCATCTGCGGATAGCAGCGGTGAATATAGTCGGCAACCCCGATATCCGCGACGATAACGGCGTCCACACCGATTGCATGCGCATATCCGGCGGCGTCTTTCCAAAGGTCTGTCTGCCCCGCCGGCGGAAACGTATTGAGCGCGAGCAGGATTTTCGCGCCTCGGCGATGGGCATAATGTACGGATTCCCGCAGTTCTTCCGGCGTGAAATTTAGCCCCGGAAAATTGCGGGCGTTGGTGGCGTTTTGAAAACCGCAGTAAACCGCATCCGCGCCGGCATCGACCGCAACGCGCAGGGATGCGGGCGTTCCGGCGGGACAGACCAGTTCGGGCTTCTGCACGGTTTTTTTTTCGTCTTCTGTCATCTGCTTCCCCCGATCCGCCGCAGGGCCGATAATCCGATCCGGCCCGGCTCTCCGGCGATCCCGGCAATCTCTTCGATAAGATTGCCGTCTATATCGTCAAGCGCATTGCGCAGCGCGACGACGGCTTCCGTGTCTCCCTCCACGGTCAGATCGCGCGAAAAGAAGAGGGCGTCGCCGTCACGGCTGCCGTCGATCATTTGCAGCAGTTTCAAAAAGCTGCCGGAAATGCGCGCGTGATAGTCTGAAATATGCCGACGGCGGCGGCATATCAGCTCAAGATTGTTCGGATCGGGGCGCAGCAGTAGCGCGAACGGGAGATTGACGGGGTCGATCATGAAAATCTTTTTCTGGTGGGGGCCGATCCTTTTGAACAATCCCCCGTGTCGGGCGGCCAGATGCCGCACAATCCTGCCAAGAAGGGGCGTGATCAAAAACGTAGGTATAGGCGCGAGAATATATCCGATCGCTTTTCCCGGGGTGCTTTCTTTCATGGACGGCTTCGGCCTCCTTAGAGCCGGCGGCAGATAATAGCTTTCTGCAAGACATCTCCATTTGACTTGAGTCAAAGGGGCGGCGCCGGAAGGGCTTTCCGGTGCCGCCCGCAAGGCTTGTTAGTGCACTGGTTTGCAGATTTTTACCTTAGCGTCGCCCGAGTGGCAGCCGCAGGTGCAATCATGAGACTTTTCTTTTTTGCTGCAGCAGCAGGTATGAGCCGCTTTCTCTCCCGAAGGCGGCGTCGACGCGGTTGCCGCGCAGCCGGAGAGGAAGAGGGCAAGAAAAGAGGCGATTAACAGATTTTTCATGAGAATTCTCCTGATTAGACATGAACGATAGATAGGGGGAACGTCAGGAGAGTTTCGGGGGTTTTTCATCCTCGTAGGTTATCCACAGAAAGGGATTTATGACCGTGGCCAAAACGAAATCCTCAGGGGAAGATTTCTGCGGCTGCGCGAGGGAGGCGAGAAAAAGGACGCAGCAGATACAGCAATCGTCGCTGCACCCACGGGCGGTTTGTTTTTTTTCTAAAGACGCCTCTTCTTTGGCATCGTCATGACAGTTCGGTGCTGCGGCAGAATGTTCGGTTTTTGGCGGTGGCGCTGCACCGCAGGCGAAAGCCGGTGTTGCTTTGGCCGCCAGAAGGCAGAAAACGGCTATGCACAGGAAAGGCATGATGCGGCTATTTCTTAATCTACGAAGCAGGCCGCCTGATTTGCGCGCCGTTATCATCGGATTGCCCCGCCGGCATTGCGGCCTGCGGCAGATATGCCTGCGGGCCTAAGGGGGATTGTAGAGCCGCCGGATACAGGATCGACGGCTTGCGGCGTGTTTTTTATATCGCGGATAAGTTTGTCTATCATCTCGTGCGTCACATGCGGCATCGCAATTAAATGCGCCTGCCCCCCCTCGGTGGCAAGTTGCCATTTGCGCTCGGTTTCCTGTGTGCAGCGCGGGAAGACAACGGTGAGCGAGTGCGGGTTTCTCCATGCCTTAATGCCGTTCAGGATCATTTGCCGCAGAGCGTATTCCGCCGTATCCAGACAGCCCGCAACAGTGCGGCGGAAACCGTCATGCCCCATAGTATTCAGGACATACCACAGAAAGACGGTGGCGATGCCGCTTCTGGATCCCAGAATGGTCGCATCCATGCTGCCGATATATTCCACGCCGCGCATGATCCGGTTGACCATGCCGCTGCGGGCCAAAACAACGCCGCAGGGCATGGGAACGCCGGCGAGCTTGTGTCCGCTGATGGAAATGCTGTCGATGCCGTGCGCAAAATCGAAAGCAGGCGGGTTTTCAACGAAGGGTAAAACCAGGCCTGACAGCGCCGCATCCGCGTGAATGTAGAGATCTTTGATCCCGCTCGCCAGGACTATGCTGCGCATCCGCTCCACATCGTCAATGGCGCCGCGCATGGTGGTGCCGATATTGGCGAAAAGAATGGCGGGACGTCCGGCATTCTTCTTGAAGTCTTCCGCAAGCGCCGCATAATCCATTTCTCCGTTCGGCAGGCAGCCGATTTTGCAGCTTGGCATCTGGAGCAGGCGGATGATTTTGGCGACGCTGTAATGCGTATCGGCGGAAAAATAGACGATTCCGTCCGGAAAAGCTTCCCGCGCAAGATAAAGGCCGTACATATTGCCTTCGGTGCCGCCGCTGGTGACATAGCCCCATGTGTCGTCTTCGGGGGCGCGCAGCAAAGCGCCGAACCACCGGATGACCTCCCTTTCCATGTCATGGGTGTTCAGCTTGTAACTGCCCCCCTGATAAAAAGGATCTCCGATATTGTTCAGAAGAAAATCCATCAAGGGATAGAGCGGCGAAAAATCGACCAGACGCGTCGCCGGATATCCGATAAAACTGTCCGCGCCGCACTTGATACGTGCAGCCAGCTGACGTAGTCTTTCCGGAACCGTGGCGTCTATCATACTTTTATACTGACATGACGGAGGACGGCCATACTTGACCTAGGTCAAGTGGGCTGCGGGACGTGAGCGCTGTACGTAAAGGGAGGGAAAATGGCCGGAATAACAGGATTTACCGAAGCGATGCAAAAAGTTGCGGCCGCTGCCTCCGTGCTGCCGCGCCGATCCGAAGACGTTCCGCTGCGCGCGGCGGTAGGGCGCATTCTGGCTGACAATCTTCTGGCTGGCCACAATATACAGCCTTTCGACAATGCGGCGATGGACGGCTATGCGGTGCGGGCAGGCGACATTTTGGATGCAACATCGGAGAGGGCGGTTTCATTGCCGATCGGCGATAATTTGCCCGCCGGAATGGATGCTTCGGGAGAAGGTCTGTCTTCCGGTTCTTGCCGTCGTATCATGACGGGCGCGCCGATCCCTGCCGGATGCGATGCGATTGTCCCGTTTGAGGAAGCCTCCGAACGCGAAGGGCGCGCCTTTTTTACGGCAGCGGCGCGCGTGGGCGCGCATATCCGGCGTGCAGGAGAAGATTTCCGCAAGGGGATGCCGGTTTTAGGCGCGGGCGGACGGATAACGCCGTCGGCCATTCTGCCGCTGGCGGCACTGGGGACGAACAAGGTTACCGTTTACGAGAGACCGAAAGTGGCTGTTATCACCACGGGGCTGGAGCTGGTGGATGATTTGTCCTGTGCGTTGCCAAAAGGAAAGATCTATAACGCAAATGCGCCCTATATGGAGGCCGTATTGCCCGAACTGGGCGCAGTTTGCTGCCGCAGCTTGTCGGTCGGCGACGATGCCCCCGCATTTTGCGCGAAACTGTCGCAGATTCTGGAGATGGACGCGCCGGATATTGTCGTCTCCAGCGGCGCCGTTTCGGCGGGAAGTTACGACTTTGTCAGAGGTGCTCTGGAGTCTCTGGGGGCCGAGGTTCTTTTTCACAAAGTGCTGATGCGGCCCGGAAAGCCCAACCTTTTCGCGAGGCTACCGAACGGGGCATTGTACTTCGGCCTGCCCGGAAATCCTGCGGCGACTGCGGTGGGGCTGAGGTTTTTTGTCGGGCAGGCTTTACGCATTCTTTCAGGGCTTCCGCCCGAAGCGCCGCAAAAAATGCCCGCTGCAAACACTTTTGGCAAAAAGGCTGGTTTTCGGATGTTTTTGAAAGCCAAAGTCGAGGCGGATAGCGCAGGTCACTCGCGCGCGGCGATACTGCCGGGGCAGGAATCCTTTATGGTGAACCCGTTTTTGGCCATGAACGCCTGGGTGTCGATGCCGGAGGAGGCAGAGAATATTCGGGAAGGCGATCTTGTCGACGTATACCCTGTTTTGCCTGCGGCCTAGGAATTTTTGCAGGCGGTGCAGCCCGCGCTACCCTGCTTCGGACACATGGCCGCCGTATCCGGATCGCAGAAGTGACACAGGCTGAAAGCATCGCGTAGCTTGATCGTCTGGTTGTCGACGTCGATGCCAAGATCTTTCATCTGCTTCAAGGCGCGCGAAAATGTTTCCGGCGTGATCCCCAGATAGTTTGAAATCTGCTGTTTCTGAAACGGAAGTTCGAAGTCAAGATGATCGTGGCCGGCCTCGATGTGGCGGGTTAAAAAATAATAGCCAATACGCTGCACGGGCGATTTAATGTTCATGGCGTCAATCTGGTGCATGGCGTTTTTATAGTGGTGCGCCACGATGCGCAGCAGGTTCGTCGCAAACTGGCTGTCGGCAAGGACTTGGGCCTTCACGGCTTTTTCGGGAATGAAAAGTATCCGTGACGGCGTGACGGCCTGCACGTTGATCGGAGATGGGCCGCCCATGAACATCACGGCCTCCATACACGTATTGCCCGCCTGTAGCATACGGATAGTGGCTTCGCGGCCTTCTTTATCGACGCGGAAGGTGCGCAGGCTTCCCTCGGCGATCAGGTAGAGATGGGAAGCGGTATCGCCCTGCTGCAAAAGCAGTTTGTTCGCGGGGACGTCTTGCAAAAACGAATGGCCAAGAAGAACGCCCAGGCTTTCTTCGCTGAGGGCTTGAAAAAGTTGTGGCTTTGTGGCGAAGCGCATCTGTGACAATAGGTCGATCATATCTTCCCTGATTTTTTTTCCAGCCTAAGGCCGTACCGATGATGAAGTATTGATCTGAATCAAATTATCAAATTGCTTTGCATGCAATATTACCAAGAGAGGGGGGATAAGCAAGAGAATCGCCCCGCTAAGTCGGGTAATCGGCACGGAGTTTAGTTTATGAAAAGAGATGCGGAGCGGGGCGCGGCATTAGGGCTTAGCACAATCGCCTTTACCGTCTGTTTTGCCGTATGGACGATTTTCGCGATCATCGGCGTCCAGATCAAGGAAGACCTCGGCCTCAACGATACGCAGTTCAGCTTGCTGATCGGAACGCCGATTCTCACCGGCTCTCTTGTGCGGCTTTTTCTCGGCATCTGGGCGGATCAATACGGCGGGCGGCCGATTTTTGTCGCCGTGATGCTGTCTTCCGCCCTTTTTACGTGGTTGCTCACGTATGCAGACACCTATGAAATGATGCTGCTGACCTCGCTGGGGGTCGGTCTTTCCGGCGGCAGTTTCGTCGTGGGCATCGCCTATCTGTCGAAACTATACGATAAAGAACATCAAGGCACGGCGCTCGGTGTTTATGGTATGGGGAATATCGGCGCGGCTGTGACAAAATTTATCGCTCCTTTTGTCATGGTGGCCTATGGCTGGCATGCGGTTGCGCAAATCTGGGCGGCGGCGCTTGTGCTGATGTCGGTATTGTTCTGGTTCATGACAAGCGACGAGCCGCAAATCACGGCGCAGCGCAAAGAGGGCAAAGCGCCGAAATCGATGGCGGCGGCTTTGGAGCCTCTCAAAAAGCTGCAAGTCTGGCGTTTTTCCCTTTATTACTTTTTCGTCTTCGGCGGTTTTGTGGCGCTTGCGCTCTGGTTGCCGCGATACTACGTCGGTGTCTACGGGATGGATATCAAGATGGCGGGCGTGCTGGCGGCGCTTTTCTCCGTCGCGGGGTCTCTTTTCCGCGCCATCGGCGGCTGGCTGTCCGACAAATACGGCGCGCGGCGCGTCATGTACTGGACGTTTATCGTTTGCGTGATCTGCTGCTTTATCCTCAGCTATCCGGCGACGGACTACACGGTACACGGGATCAGAGGCGATATCAGCTTCAGCTTCGCGCTCGGCTTTATCCCCTTTACCTGCATCCTGTTCGTTCTGGGCTTCTTCATGTCGCTGGGCAAGGCGGCGATTTATAAACACATCCCCGTCTACTATCCCGACAACGTGGGTTCTGTCGCCGGCATCGTCGGGCTTATCGGTGGTCTTGGCGGATTTTTTCTGCCCGTGTGTTTCGGCCTGATGAACGATTTTTTGAACGTGTGGACGGGCTGCTTCATGCTGCTTTTCGCGCTTGTCGCGACGGCCCTCGTCTGGATGCACTTTACGATCAGGGCGCTGGAGCGCAAAACGCACCCCGCACTCAAAAAACCGGCGGATCTGCCCGAGTTACAGGGCGCCGCGAAACAAAACTGATATAAAAAAGGAAGTTTGATATGGAGAGCGTTCTCAAAAGATGGCTGCCCGAAGATACGGGGTTCTGGGAGTCGGAAGGCAAGAAGATCGCGCGGCGGAACCTTTACATTTCCGTACCCGCTCTTTTTCTGGCTTTCGCGGTCTGGATGATGTGGAGTGTTATTGTCGTCAACCTCCCCAAGGTCGGCTTCAACTTCACGACCGAGCAGCTTTTTCTTCTGACGGCGCTGCCGGGGTTGTCTGGCGCGACGCTGCGTATTTTTTACTCTTTTATGGTGCCGGTATTCGGCGGACGGCGCTGGACGGCGCTGAGTACCCTGTCGCTGTTATTGCCGACGGTGGGGATTGCTTTTGCCATCCAGAATCCGCAGACATCGTACGGTGTTTTTGTGTTGCTGGCGCTTCTTTGCGGTTTCGGCGGCGGCAATTTCGCTTCCAGCATGTCGAATATCGCGTTTTTCTTCCCGAAGAAAGAAAAAGGAAATGCCCTGGCGCTGAACGCGGGCCTCGGTAACCTCGGTGTCAGCGTGGTGCAGTTTATTGTGCCGCTGGTGATTACCACGGGACTTTTCGGCATTTGGGCGGGAAGCGCGCAGCAAACGGCGGAGGGGTCCCTCTGGCTCCAGAACGCCGCGATTTTCTGGATTCCCTTCATTGTGGTATCCGCAGTGGCGGCATGGTTCGGGATGAACGATATTGCCGAAGCCAAAGCGTCTCTTTCCAGCCAGATGACCATCTTCAAGCGCAAGCATAACTGGATTATGTGCTTTCTCTACGTCGGCACTTTCGGCTCTTTTATAGGCTTTTCCGCCGGGTTTCCGCAGTTGGCGAAAACGGCTTTTCCAGAAGTCAATTCCCTCCAGCTCGCCTTTATCGGTCCTTTGCTTGGCGCCCTGTCGCGCGCGTGCAGCGGGTGGATTTCCGACAAACACGGCGGTGGACGCGTTACGATCTGGGTTTTTGTCGTGCTGATGCTCGGCGCGCTGGGGGCATACTATTTTCTGACGATAAAAGACCAGTCTTATGCGTTTTACGGATTCTTTGGGATGTTCCTGCTGCTCTTCGTGGCGACGGGGATCGGCAATGCCTCGACATTCCAGATGATCCCGGTAATTTTCTGGAAAGACCGCAGCCGCGCGATGCAAGGGCAGTCGGAAGAAGATATCCGCAAGGCGGCTGACCGAGAATCCGCCGCTGTCATCGGCTTTTCCTCGGCGATTGGCGCTTATGGCGCCTTCTTTATCCCCAAAAGCTACGGCACGGCCATCAAGCTTACGGGCGCGCCGGACACGGCTTTGCTGGTCTTTTCCACTTTCTATGCGCTGTGTCTTGTGGCGACCTGGTTTTACTACACACGCAAAAATGCCGAAATAAGTTGTTAATTTTTCCCCCGCTTGATCCGGGTCAAGTGCAGCTCTCGCCTGACTGGCGATAGTGTCACTGGAATATGAGGAGCAAATAGATGAGCTACTTTGTTGATAGGATGAAATATTTCGTCCAAAAGCACGAAAAATTCTCGGACGGGCACGGCATCGTCACCGATGAAAACCGCGCATGGGAAGACGGATACCGTAGCCGGTGGGCGCACGACAAAATCGTCCGCTCGACCCATGGCGTCAACTGCACAGGTTCATGCTCCTGGAAAATCTACGTCAAAAACGGTCTTATCACGTGGGAAACGCAACAAACGGATTATCCGCGCACGCGGCCCGATCTGCCCAATCACGAACCGCGCGGCTGTGCGCGCGGGGCGAGCTATAGCTGGTATATCTACTCCGCCAACCGCCTTAAATATCCGATGGTGCGCAAGCGTCTTCTGCAAATGTGGCGCCAGATGAAAGAACAGACGGGCGGCGATCCCGTTCTCGCATGGGAAAAAATTCAGGCCGATCCCGTTTTGCGCCAGCATTATCAGGAAGTGCGCGGGCGCGGCGGTTTCGTGCGCGCGGGCTGGGACGAGGCGAACGAGATTATTGCGGCAGCAAACATCTATACTATCAAAAAATACGGCCCTGACCGCATCATCGGATTTTCGCCCATCCCTGCGATGTCGATGGTTTCTTATGCGGCGGGTTCCCGTTATCTGTCGCTGCTCGGCGGCGTGTGTATGAGTTTCTATGACTGGTATTGCGACTTGCCGCCCTCCAGTCCGCAGACATGGGGCGAGCAAACGGACGTGCCGGAAAGCGCGGACTGGTATAACGCCGGTTTTATCATTATGTGGGGCTCCAACGTGCCGCAAACGCGCACGCCCGATGCGCATTTCATGACCGAAGCGCGATACAGGGGGGCGCAGGTCGTCACGGTGACGCCGGATTACTCTGAAGCTTCCAAATTCGGCGATATCTGGCTGCATCCGCGCCAGGGCACCGACGCCGCCCTCGGCATGGCGATGGGGCATGTTATTCTCAAGGAATTCCACGTCGAGCGGACGGCCGAATATTTCGACGAATACTGCCGTACCTATACGGACATGCCGTTCCTTGTGAAGCTTGAAAAACGCGGCGGACGTTATGTGCCGGGCCGCATGTTGCGCGCCTCCGACCTTGATGGAAACCTTGACGAAAACAACAATCCGGAATGGAAAACGGTATGCTACGACGAAACGTCGGATCGTCTTGTCGTCCCGACCGGTTCCATCGGCTTCCGTTGGGGCGAAGACGGGAAGTGGAATATCGAACCGAAAGACGCCGCCACGGGCAAAGTCATCAGGCCGCGCAAAACCCTGCTCGGCGCCCAGGAAGACATTGTAACGGTCGGCTTCCCGTATTTCGGCGGGCAAGTGCACGAACATGCCTATTTTAAAAATACAGAGCACGAACAAGTCCTCGACCGGAGCGTGCCTGTGCGCTACTTGCAAATCAACGGAGAGAAGACTGCTGTCGCCAGTGTCTTCGATCTTCTTTGCGCCAATTACGGAGTGCATCGTGCCGGACTTGACGGGCCGAATGTTGCACCTGCCTATGAAGAAGATACGCCCTATACGCCCGCCTGGCAGGAAAAAATTACGGGTGTGCCGGCGCAGCAGGTTATTGACGTTGCCCGCGCCTTCGCGCATAACGCGGAAATCACGCACGGCAAGTCCATGATTATCATCGGCGCGGCGATGAACCACTGGTACCACATGGATATGAACTACCGCGCTGCCATCAACATGCTGACATTCTGCGGCTGCATCGGGCAATCCGGCGGCGGCTGGGCGCATTACGTCGGGCAGGAAAAACTCCGCCCGCAAACGGGCTGGCAACCGCTGGCCTTTGCGTTGGACTGGGCGCGTCCGCCGCGCCAGCAAAACTCGACGTCGTTTTTCTATGCCCATACTGATCAATGGCGCTATGAAACGCTGTCCGTATCCGAGATCCTTTCCCCTCTCGCGGATAAACAAAAATGGCGCGGGTCGCTTATCGATTGCAATATCCGCGCCGAACGCATGGGCTGGTTACCGTCGGCGCCGCAGTTGCAGGAAAACCCTATTAACCTTGTGAAAGAGGCTGAGCGCGCGGGTATTGACCCCGTGCAGCATGTCGTGTCCCGCCTTAAGGGCGGGGATTTGCGGATGTCCTGTGAAGATCCAGATCTGCCGGACAACTGGCCGCGCAACATGTTTGTCTGGCGCTCCAACATTCTTGGATCCAGCGGCAAGGGGCATGAGTATTTTCTCAAGCATTTTCTCGGTACGCAGCACGGCGTTCAGGGAAAAGATCTTGGTGAACAAGGGGCGCTTGAAGCATGCGAAGTGGTCTGGCGAGACAAGGCGCCGGAAGGAAAGCTGGATCTTGTCGTCACGCTCGACTTCCGCATGTCGACGACCTGCGTTTACTCGGATATCGTTCTGCCGACGGCGAGCTGGTACGAGAAAAACGACTTGAACACGTCGGATATGCACCCCTTTATCCATCCGCTGTCCAAAGCCATCGATCCTGTCTGGCAAAGCCGTTCGGACTGGGATATCTACAAGGGCCTCGCCAAAAAGTTCTCCGAGATATGCGTTGGGCATCTGGGGCAGGAAAAAGAAATCGTTCTCTCGCCCATTCTCCACGATACGGCGGGGGAACTGGCGCAGGCAGACGTCAAAGATTGGCGCAAGGGTGAGTGCGAGCCCGTGCCGGGCAAGACGATGCCGTCGATGAAAGTGGTCGAACGCGACTACCCTGCGACCTACGACCGCTTCACGACGCTCGGCCCCTTGATGGAAAGCATCGGCAACGGCGGCAAGGGCATTGCATGGAATACCAAGCATGAAGTCGAATTCCTGCGGAAGCTGAACGGCGAGCGTAACGGCCGCGTCAAAATCGAAACTGATATTGACGCCTGCGAAACGGTTCTGACGCTGGCGCCTGAGACAAACGGCGAAGTGGCCGTGAAAAGCTGGGAAGCTCTCGGCAAGATCACCGGACGCGATCACAGGCATCTGGCCTTGCCGAAGGAGGAGGAAAAAATCCGTTTCCGCGACATTCAGGCGCAGCCGAGAAAAATCATCAGCTCGCCGACATGGAGCGGGCTTGAATCGGAACATGTCTGCTATAATGCCGGCTATACCAACGTGCATGAGTTTATTCCGTGGCGTACGTTGACGGGCCGCCAGCAGCTCTATCAGGATCACCCTTGGATGATTGACTTCGGCGAGTCCATTGTGTCCTACCGTCCGCCGATCAATACCAGAACGGTATCGGCGATGCTCGACAAGCACGGGAAGGAATCGCCGACGATCCTGCTCAACTTCATCACGCCGCACCAGAAATGGGGCATTCACTCTACCTATACCGATAACCTGCACATGCTCACTTTGTCGCGCGGCGGGCCGATTGTCTGGGTCAGCGAGATCGATGCTCGCAGGATAGGCGTGCGTGACAATGACTGGCTGGAGGTTTTCAACACCAATGGCGCCATTGTGGCGCGTGCCGTCGTATCGCAGCGTGTCAATCAGGGCATGATGCTGATGTACCATGCGCAGGAAAAACTCGTCCATACGCCCGGCAGCAAGATCACGCAGGCGCGCGGCGGCATTCATAACTCGGTTACGCGCGCGACGGTCAAGCCGACGCATATGATCGGGGGGTATGCGCAGCTGTCTTACGGGTTTAACTACTACGGCACCGTAGGGTCGAACCGCGATGAATTTGTCATTGTGCGCAAAATGGCCGATGCGGATGTGGACTGGATGGATCAGCCTGCAGAAGCGGTTGCAAAGTAAGAAATGAGCAGACAGGAATAAAAAATGAAAGTACGCGCTCAAATCGGCATGGTTCTCAACCTCGACAAATGCATCGGGTGCCACACGTGTTCGGTGACTTGCAAAAACGTATGGACTTCGCGTGAAGGCGTCGAATACGCATGGTTTAATAACGTCGAGACCAAGCCTGGTATTGGCTACCCGAAGGAGTGGGAAAATCAGGATAAGTGGAAAGGCGGCTGGCATCGCAAGAAAAGCGGCAAAATAGAGCCCAAGCAGGGCGGTCGCTGGCGCATTCTGGCGGGATTGTTCGGCAACCCGAATATGCCCGAGATCGACGATTACTACGAGCCGTTCACCTTCGACTACGAACACCTGCAAAAAGCGCCTGAAATGAAAACGATGCCGACGGCGCGCCCGCATTCTCTGGTGACGGGGCAGCGGATGGAGAAAATCAACTGGGGCCCGAACTGGGAAGAAATCCTCGGCACCGAATTCGAGCACCGCAAAAAAGATTACAACTTCAAGGATGTGGAGAAGGAAATCTACGGCCAGTTCGAAAATACATTTATGATGTATCTGCCAAGGCTGTGCGAACACTGCCTTAACCCGACTTGCGTTGCGTCCTGCCCCTCCGGCTCGATCTATAAGCGCGAGGAAGACGGTATCGTTCTGGTTGATCAGGACAAGTGCCGCGGCTGGCGGATGTGCATATCGGGCTGCCCCTACAAAAAAATCTATTACAACTGGAAATCCGGCAAAGCCGAAAAATGCACCTTCTGCTACCCCCGCATCGAGAACGGAGAGCCGACGGTTTGCTCCGAAACCTGCGTGGGCAGGATCCGCTACCTCGGCGTTATCCTTTATGACGCAGACCGTATTGAAGAAGCGGCCAGCGTGGAAAATCCGGAAGACCTTTACGAAGCCCAATGTGACATTTTCCTTGATCCGCATGACCCGGAAGTTATCGCTCAGGCGCGGCGCGACGGCATTCCGGACAACTGGATAGAAGGGGCGCAACAATCGCCGGTTTACAAAATGGCGATCGACTGGAAAGTCGCCTTCCCTCTGCACCCCGAATACCGGACATTGCCGATGGTGTGGTATATTCCGCCACTGTCGCCCATTCAAACCGCCGCAACGGCGGGCAAGCTGCGCACGCGCGAAGATGGCATCATGCCGGATGTCGATGATATGCGTATTCCGGTCAAATATATCGCCAATCTGCTGACCGGCGGGAAAGTCGCGCCAGTAAAACTGGCACTGAAGCGCATGCTCGCGATGCGGCATTATATGCGCGGCAAGATGATCGAAGGCGTGGAAAAAAGCGACGTTCTGTCAGAAGCCGGACTGACGGCGGAGATGGTCGAGGATATGTACAAGATCATGGCTATTGCCAATTACGAAGACAGATACGTCATTCCGACAGGACACCGTGAAGAAACGCTCGATGCCTATGGCGAGAGTGGCGGATGCGGTTTCAGCTTCGGTAACGGCTGCTCTTCCCATAGCAATAGCGCCGTTGATCTTTTCGACTCTCCGGAACAGACGCGCGGCAGATCTGCCGCAGGCAAGGATAACCGCGTCAACACGATTTTCAAGCGGGACCACCACGAACTGAACGTTATTTCGCGCGGATGCGGCACGACACCGCAAGCCAAAGGTAAAACCTCCGGCGGCTGCGGCTCCGGCGGTTGCGGCTGTGGTTAAGGAGAAAGAAACATGAAAACACTACGGGCGCTTTCCTTTATGCTGTCCTACCCCGACGAAGATACGCCGCCGCGTCTTGCCGAGTGCATGGACTTGCTGCGCAAGGAAGGTTGGGTAAGCGAAGAAGATATAGCGGCACTGGAAGCCTTCGTCGAAAGGCAGGCCGGTAAAGACAGTCTTGACGCGCAAGAGGACTATGTGGATCTTTTTGACCGCACGCCATCGCTTTCCCTGCACCTTTTCGAACATGTGCATGGCGATTCCCGTGACCGCGGGCAGGCGCTGGTCGATTTGCTTTCGCTCTACGAGGAGGCGGGACTGGAAGCTGTCGGCGAGGAAACGCCGGACTATCTGCCGATGTTTCTTGAATACCTCTCGCTGCTGGATATTGAAAAAGCGCAGGAGGGATTGGCCGGTATTGTCGAGATCACCGGTGCGCTGGCGGAAAGGCACCGCCGCCGCGAATCCGGCTATGCACCCGTTTTTGCCGCGCTGACAAACCTCGCGGCGCGCCGCCCCGACCCTGCGCAGATAAGCGCGGCTTTGGAAAAGGCCGGCGGCGAAGCTTTCGACCTGCAGCAACTTGACAAGGAATGGGAAGAGCAATTTGCCTTCTCCAAAGACAGTCTGGCCAATAGCACCGCCGACAGCGGGTGTCCGCGCGCACGGGATATGCTGGAGCGCATGCAGCAAAACGTGCCCGGCAAGGAGGTATAAATCATGCAAGAGCATCTGAATTATTTCTTCTTTCAAATATTCCCCTATATCGCCATTCTGGCGTTTGTTCTGGGTTGCGTGCTGCGCTTCGACCGTGATCCCTATTCATGGCGCAGTAAATCGAGCCAGCTTTTACGCCGCAAGCAGCTTATTGCCGGCAGTGTGCTGTTCCATCTCGGCATACTGGTTGTGCTTGCCGGACATGCCGTGGGGCTTTTGACGCCCATCGCCGTTTTTGACGCGCTGAAAATTTCCCACGGTTTCAAGCAGCTTATGGCGATCGTGGTGGGCGGTATCGCCGGCGTGGTCTGTTTTATCGGCCTTGCGCTTTTGCTGCATCGCCGGCTATGCGATCCGCGGATCAGGATGACAAGTTCTTTTGCGGATATCGCCATTCTGGTTTTATTGATGGCGCAACTTCTGCTGGGCCTGCTGACAATTCCGTTTTCGATGCAGCACCTTGACGGCCATGAAATGGTGAAATTTATGAACTGGGCGCAGCATATCGTCACTTTCCGTGGCGGCGCGCATGCGTTTATTGCCGATACGGCATGGGTTTTCAAGCTGCATATATCTTTGGGGCTCTTTATCCTCCTCGTCTTCCCTTTCACCCGTCTGGTGCATGCGCTGAGCGCGCCGGTCAATTACCTCGCGCGTCCTTACCAGATCGTGCGCAAGAGGGCATCGTGATGAAGGTTCTGGCACCGGGAATAGTTGTAAACGGCGTGCGCATCTCGCCTGACGAAATCAGTGCGGAAGTGCAATACCATCCGGCAGAAACGCTGCAAAACGCGAAAAAAGAGGCAATGAAGGCGCTGGTCCTGCGCGAGCTTCTGCTTCAGCGCGCGGCGGAGCTGGGGCTTTGCATGCGGGATGAGGCGGTCAAGAAGCCGGACGAGATCATTGATCTTTTGCTCAAACAAGAAATACAGGTTCCCGAGCCGGATCGGGAAACTTGCCTCAGGTACTACGAAAGCAACCGTAAAAAGTTTTGCACCTCTCCTTTATACGAGGCCTCCCATATACTGTACCTTGCGCCGCCCGAAGACGAAGAAGCACGCGCAGCGGCGCTGGCCAAGGCGCAAAACGCGCTTGCGCGTCTGGTTGTCCAGCCGGGGCTTTTTCAGGCGATTGCAAAAGAAGAATCCTCCTGTCTTTCCGCCGCGCAGGGCGGGCATCTGGGGCAGATTTCCCGCGGGCAGACCATGCCGGCCTTCGAAGCCGCGCTCAGGGAAATGGCGGAAGGGGAGCTTTCCAAAGAGCCTGTCGCAAGCGAAGTCGGATACCATCTCATCCGTCTTCACAAGAAAGCAGACGGGGCGCAGCTGCCGTTTACAGTGGTCGAGGAATGGGTGATGGATCATCTTTCGACCCAAAGCTGGGAAAAGGCCCTCAGGCAATATCTACAGATCTTGGCCGGCCGCGCAAAAATAAGCGGCTTTCGTTTCGACATGGCCGCTTCCTCCCCTCTGGTGCAGTAGGAAGGAGGAACGGGCATGGCCTTTGACCCGCCCTTTCTTGAAAGGGGATTTCGTCCTTTTTTCCTTATGGCTGCCGTCTATGCGGTGCTCGGCATTGTGCTGTGGGTTGCTTTTTATGCTGCGGGCTATACGCCGCCTGAATTTTGGCCACAGCCGCTGGACTGGCATGCGCATGAGATGATTTACGGCTTCACGTTGGCGGTGATTGCGGGTTTCCTGCTGACTGCGGTGGCGAACTGGACGGGCGGCGCGCCGGTGCGTCATCTGCATCTTCTTGCGCTTGTCCTTGTCTGGCTGTCGGGCCGTATCGTGGCTAATCTGTCCGTTCCGCTGCCGGATTCTGCCGTTATTGCCATTCAATGCAGCTTTATTCCGGTCTTGGCCATCTCGCTGGCGATTCCCCTCTTTAAAAGCCGTAACGTGCGCAATTTTGTCTTTCTCGGCCTGCTCGCAATGCTTTCTTCCTTCGAGATTCTGTTTTTCATGCAGGAAGACAAACGGTTTCTTTACGGCGCGTTGACCGCTGTGCTGATGATGATTTCTCTGGTTGGCGGGCGGGTCATTCCCTCTTTCACGGTGGCAGCCATGCGCCTGCGCGGGGAGAAAATTTTTCAGACAGACCAGCGGCTTCTCGATGTCTTGGCCGTATTGTCGCTTTTGCCGGTAGGGTTCTTTCTGGCGGTTATGCCGCAAACGCCCTGGCTGGCTGTGGCCGCGCTTGC
>DQGU01000045.1:7361-7727 GCA_003524565.1 Rhodospirillaceae bacterium | reverse complement strand
CTTGCGTACACGCAGAAGCTTGTATCTGAAATGGAAAGCCTTGGCAGCGACATAGACAATCGCCGTGACATGCTGTCTATACAAGAAGCTTTCGAGAAATATGCCGCGCTTGAAAAGCGGGCGGCGCGCGCAAAAGATACGCAGGAAAAACTCTGGGAACAGTCTAACCGCTTGTTTCATGCGGCGCTGGATGCGATGCAGAGTGGCGCAAAAACTTACCAGCAAGCCCAGATAGAGCATGAGGTATGCTACGGCGGCGTGCAGGATGATATCACGGCAAAGCCGATGCCCGCCGTCAAACGCCGGAATTTGGCACCCGGAAAATAAAAAAAGCCCCGCCATTTACGGCGGGGGTTTTTTCTTGGG
>DQGU01000045.1:5853-7146 GCA_003524565.1 Rhodospirillaceae bacterium | reverse complement strand
TGGACTGAAGGGCGGTGATTATTTGCCCAGATAGATGTCCATGATTTTATCCAGCATCTTGAGCGACTCTTCGCGCGGGCGCTGGAAGCAGTTGCGGCCGATGATGGAGCCGTTACCGCCGCCCTCGTAAATCGCGCGGGCATCGTCATAGACGCTGTTTTCATCCTTGGTCGCGCCGCCCGAAAAGACAACAATACGGCGGCCGTTAAAGCTGCACTGCATAATGTGCTTGACGCGCTCCGCCTGCGTGCCGATGGCGATTTTCTCGCTCTCGTACACTTTTTTGGCTTCGGGCAGTTCCAGATGGTCGGTCGGCAGTTTCACCTTGATGATATGCGCGCCCAGAAGCGCCGCCATGTGCGCGCCATAGGCGATGGTATCAATCGCGGTTTCGCCGTCCTTGGAAATGTTCGGGCCGCGGACATACGACCACATCACGGTGGCGATGCCGTAAGACTTCGCTTCTTCGGACAGGGCGCGGATTTCCTCTTGCTGTTCCAGCATGAATTCGGAACCGGGGTAGATAGTAAAGCCGATGCCCGAGCAACCAAGGCGCAGCGCATCCTGAATGGACGCGTTGACGGACTGGTCTTTTGCCGAAATCAGGCTGTTCGACGAGTTCATCTTCAAAATCAGGGGGATTTGGCCGGCGAAGGTATCCGCGCCAGCTTCCAACGAGCCCAGCGGCGCCGCATAGGCGTTACAGCCGGAATCAACCGCCAGCTGATAATGGTAATGCGGGTCGTAGGCGGCGGGGTTGATGGCGAAGCTGCGCGCGGGGCCGTGTTCGAACCCTTGATCAACCGGCAGGATAACCATGTTGCCGGTGCCGGCCAGTTTGCCGTGCATCAGCATGCGGGCGATGTTGGCTTTGGTGCCCGGCGTATCGCCTTCGTAATACGACAGGATTTCTTTTACTTTTGCGGTCATTTGCATGGTGCGTGTTCCTTTCGTATTTTCTTATTTCAGTTTCGCCATGGCGACAGCGGTGTCGGACATGCGGTTGGAGAAACCCCATTCGTTGTCATACCAGCTCATGACGCGCACGAAACGGCCGTCGATGACCTTGGTTTCCTTGAGCGCGAAGATGGACGAATGCGGGTCGTGGTTGAAGTCGCTGGACACCAGCGGCTCGCTGTAGGTGCCGAGGATGCCTTTGAGCGCGCCGTTGGATGCTTCGAGGATGGCGTTGTTGACTTCTTCAACCGTCGTGTCGCGTTTGGCGGTGAATTTGAAATCGACCAGCGAAACGTTGGGGGTCGGTACGCGGATGGCGGTGCCGTCCAGTTTGCC
>DQGU01000045.1:532-5555 GCA_003524565.1 Rhodospirillaceae bacterium | reverse complement strand
ATGTTCGCCGCCGCCGCGCGCGCGCGGTGCAGGTCTTTGTGCATCGTATCGACCGTGTTCTGGTCGCCCGTGTAGCTGTGGATGGTGGTCATGAAGCCGTGTTCGATGCCGATGGTTTTGTTGAGGACATAGGCAACCGGCGCAAGGCAGTTGGTGGTGCAGGACGCGTTGGATACGACCAGATGGTTCGCGGCCAGTTTGTCGTGGTTCACGCCATAAACGACGGTGATGTCTTCGTCCGTCGCGGGGGCGGAAATCAGCACTTTTTTCGCGCCGGCGGCGATGTGCTTCATCGCGTCGTCTTTTTTGGTGAAAATGCCCGTGCATTCAAACGCGATATCCACACCATGCGCGCCCCACGGCAGTTTGGTCGGGTCGCGTTCCTGCACCATGGCGATTTCGTGGCCGTTCACGACCAGCTTGCCTTCGGAGGCTTTGACTTCGCCCGGGAAACGGCCATGTACGGTGTCGTACTTCAGCAGGTGGGCGTTTGCTTCCGACGTGGCAAGGTCGTTGATGGCGACGACGGTCACGTCGTTGCGGCCGCTTTCCATGATGGAGCGCAGCACAAGGCGGCCGATGCGGCCGAAGCCGTTGATGGCGATTTTGACGGTCATGATGTTTTTCCTTTTACTCTCTATTGCGTATGTCCTGCCGCGCTTGTGCCTGCTGGGGGCAGGCAGGCTGCGGCGGCTTCGAAGGAGGACGATAAATCCGCCCCGGTCTCTCCTTCGCGGAGCCGGGGCGGCTTGTTGTTACTTCAGTCGCTCTTTCACCGCATTCACGATGTGTTTCGGCGTGATGCCGAAATGCTCGTAAAGCTCTTGGTACGGCGCGCTTTCGCCGAAGCTCTTCATGCCGATGAAAATACCTTCGGGGCCGATGATGGCATCCCAGCCCTGACGCACGGCCGCTTCAACCGCGACATGCAGGGAAGAACCATCCGTCAGCTTGCGGCGGTAATCTTCGCTTTGCTGCGCGAACAGCTCCAGCGTGGGGACGGAAATAACGCGGGTGGAAACGCCTTCGCTTTCCAGCGTTTTTTGCGCATTGAGTGCGATTTCGATTTCGGAGCCCGTCGCCCAGAGGGTAACAGCAGGGTCAGCCGACGATGCTTCGGACAGGATGTAGGCGCCCTTGGCCGAAAGGTTTTCGTCCGTGTATTCGGCGCGCACCAGCGGCAGGCTCTGGCGCGTCAGCACCAGAACGCTCGGCCCCGTGGTGTGGTTCAGGGCGATTTGCCAAGCTTCGGCCGTTTCCACGACGTCGGCGGGGCGCAGCACCAGCACGTTCGGAATGCAGCGCAGCGCCGCCACATGTTCCACCGGCTGGTGGGTCGGGCCGTCTTCGCCAAGGCCGATGCTGTCATGGGTCATGACATAGACCACGCGCTGTTTCATGAGCGCGGAGAGGCGGATGGACGGGCGGCAATAATCCGTGAAGCTCAGGAACGTGCCACCGTAGGGGATAAGCCCCTTGTGCAGCGCCATGCCGTTCATGGCGGCCGCCATCGCATGTTCGCGCACGCCGTAATAGATATAAGCGCCGCGGTAGTTTTTCTTCTCCACAATGCCCATGTCCTTGACCAGCGTCAGGTTGGAACCCGTGAGGTCGGCAGAACCGCCAATCAGCTCAGGCAGGGCAGGGACGAGCGCTTCGAGCACTTTGCCCGATGCCGCGCGCGTGGCGATTTTCGGCGCCTCGGCGGTCATTTTCTTTTTGAAGTCCGCGATGACGGCGGACACTTCGGCGGAAACGTCGCCTTTCAGCATGCGGTCGAAAATAGCGCGGGCGCGGCCGTCCATTTTATCCAGGCGCGCTTGCCAGTTTTTGCGGTCACTCTGGCCAATCTCGCCCACGGAAAGCCATGCGGCGCGGATGTCGGCGGGGATTTCAAACGGGCCGTGGCTCCAGCCAAGGTTTTTGCGTGCGCCAGCGATTTCATCGTCACCGAGGGGGGAGCCGTGCGAAGATGATTTGCCTTCCTTGGTCGGTGCGCCGAAACCGATTTTGGTTTTGCAGCAGATGATGCTCGGCTGTTTTTCGTTCAGCTGCGCGGCGGCGATGGCTTTGGCAATCGCGTCGGCGTCATGGCCGTCAACCGTGAAGACTTCCCAGCCGTAGGCTTCGAAGCGCTTCGGCGTGTCGTCGGTGAAGCTCAGCGACGTCGGGCCGTCGATGGTGATGCCGTTGTCATCGTAAAGTACAATCAGGCGGCCAAGGCCGAGGTGACCGGCGAGGGAGCAGGCTTCATGGCTGATGCCTTCCTGCAGGCAGCCGTCACCGGCGATGACATAGGTGAAATGGTTCACGATGTCGGTGCCGAAGCGCGCGTTCATGAGGCGCTCCGCAAGGGCGAAGCCGACGCCGTTTGCAACGCCCTGGCCGAGCGGGCCCGTGGTGGTTTCGATGCCGATATCCTGCATCACTTCGGGGTGGCCGGGGGTGAGGCTTTTCATCTGGCGGAAATTCTTGATTTCATCCAGCGTCATTTTCTCGTAGCCCGTCAGATGCAGCAGGGCATAAAGAAGCATGGAGCCGTGACCGGCGGAGAGGATAAAACGGTCGCGGTCGGGCCACGTCGGGTTCGACGGGTCGAATTTCAGAAACTTGCTGAACAGCACCGTTGCGACATCTGCCATGCCCATCGGCATGCCGGGGTGGCCGGAATTCGCCTTTTGCACGGCGTCCATGGAAAGGGCGCGCAGGGCATTGGCCATGTCCTTGTGCGTGGCGGTTTGCAGGCTGTGTACGGTGGCGGTCTGGGTTCCGGTCATGCGGGGCTCCTCGGCGCGGGTGGGATGTGCGAAAAATCCATTCGCACAATGCCTTTTCCACTTCTCCGCGTCAATCATCGATGCTGGGCGCGGCGGTGAAAACGCCCGCCTTTATTGACATAAATGCACAAAAACGCAGGAATCTTGCGCGGCTGGATATTGCAGCGCGCGGTCATATTTTGTTTAATCGAAGCCACGCGAGGCAGAAGGAAAAACATGGCATCCAATCGGCCCGATTTTAAAAACATGGAACCCGCCGACATCCGCCGCGGGATATCCGAACTTAACCGCGAAATCAGCGATTTGCGCAAGCAGATGAACAAGACCGCGGGCAAGTTCCTTATCGGTCAGGCGACGGCCGTGGGCATCGGCGTCCCTGCGACGATGATTTTCCCGCCCCTCGGTCTTGGCATTATGGCGGCCGGCATGCTGCACGGGACGGAAAAAAGCGCCGAGGCTTCTATTATCCGCCATCGCCTGAGCGAGGCGGAATCGCTGCGCAGCAGCTTCAAAACCGTCTGGCGCGCCCGCCCCGGCCGCCCGTTTCGCGATATTGATGCGCGCAACCGCCGCGAGTTTAACCGCCGCGCCGAAAAAGAGCGCGAAAAAATCATGAAACAATACGGCAAAAAATTCGGCTTCGGCGCGCCGTAAAAACTTTATGCGGCGTCAGGGTATTTAGAAGCGCACGCCAAGCGTGACGGTACCAAACACATCGCCGCTGTCCTGTTCGTCAAATTCGCGTGTGCGATAAATCAAGGCGTAGCTAAGACGTGTGCGCCCGTATGTCAGCGCCAACCCCGCCGTGGCATCGCCGACCAGATATTTTTTATCCACGCTGTGGCTGTCGGTAAACGTATTGCCATCAAGGAAGATATTGCGTCCGACAACGCGGCCTTCAAGCCCGCCGAACAGATACCAGCTGAACGTGCTGTCCGGCACCACAAATGCCCCTGTGCCCGGCATGGCGGGGCGCACGCGCACGGGCGTATCCTGAAAACGCCCGTTATAGGGCGTCAGGTAAAAAGTGACCCCTGTATTGGCGTATGTATAGATGTTGCCCAGCGTCGCGCCGATATAGGGCGTCGCCCCTGCGCTCCAGCCGAGGGCGTCAAGGCCGTAACGTTCGCGCCAGCTGCGCTCCCACGACAGCATGATGCCGGGCTCGTTTTTCAGCTGATGCCGCCAGCCCTTGGGCATGGGGGAATCCGACACATGGCGGTGGATGAGTTTTTGTACCTGCTCGCCCATGGCCGCAGGGCCGACGATGCCGACGGTGGCCTCAAGGCTGTCGATATGGTTTTTAGTGATGCTGACAAGGCCGGCAGAGCCGTAAAGAAACGCCGCCCACGGCCTGTCGTCGTCTTGTTCCCCCGCAACCGTGATGTCGCTGGGGGTGTAAAGGTTATGGCCGAGCGACCATGAAATGCTGGTCGTTTCATTAATCGAAAACGTCGGCACCGCGCGGTCGATGGTGTGGAAAAAATCCGGCACCGGCGTGCCAAGGTCGAAATAGGTGACGCGCGCACCGTTGGTGTAATTGCGGTCTGTGCCGCCGCCGTAAAGGTCGTTTTCGGAATTGAAGGTCAGGAACCGCTCGTTCGGCATCTTGCGTATCTGGCGCGTGATGTCGGTTTGCAGCGTGGGCTCTGTCGCCTCCGTCGTGCCGGTCACCACGCCCGCAGGCACGGGCCCCGGTTTTTGCGCGGCGGCTTCGGCCTGCTGGCGGCTGTATTGTTCCGCGGCTGTCTGGGTGCGCTGGATGGCCAGCCCCTCTGCCCGCGCGGATTGCGGGCAGAGAAGAGGCAAAAGGCAAAGGGTGAAAAAAGCGCCCCTCAGTCCTTTCATGCGGCCTTGTCCATATAGCTTTCGATGGGCGGGCAGGCGCAAACAAGGTTGCGGTCACCAGCCACATGGTCGATGCGGTTCACGGGCGGCCAGTATTTGTCTTGCGCGACGAAGGGGGCGGGGAAGCCGCCCTTGGCGCGGTCATAGGGGCGCTGCCAATCGTCGCCCGCGACATCCGCCAGCGTGTGCGGCGCCATGTGCAGCGGGTTCGCACCCTGCGGCCATGCGCCTTTTTCGATTTGCGCAATTTCCTCGCGGATGACGCGCATGGCGTGGATGAAGCGGTCAAGCTCGCCCTTCGATTCCGATTCCGTCGGCTCAATCATCAGCGTGCCGGGGACGGGGAAGGACATGGTCGGCGCGTGGAAGCCGTAGTCCATCAGGCGCTTGGCGACGTC
>DQGU01000045.1:0-251 GCA_003524565.1 Rhodospirillaceae bacterium | reverse complement strand
ACCCGCGGGTATCAAGAATACATTCATGCGCGACAAAACCGTTTTTGCCCACATAAAGCGTTTCGTATTCGCGGGCGAGGCATTTGGCGATGTAGTTCGCATTCAAAATCGCCACCTGCGTCGCGCGCTTCAGCCCTTCGGAGCCCATGAGCGTGATGTAAACCCACGAAATCGGCAGAATAGCGGCTGAGCCCCAGGGGGCGGCCGAAATCGGGCCGATGGCCTGCTCGCCGCCGACGCCGCTGCGCAGC
>DQGU01000077.1 GCA_003524565.1 Rhodospirillaceae bacterium | reverse complement strand
TCCGGCAGCGCCGGCGTGCGCGCGGCGAAGGCGGCGCCGCTATAGGGCGCGCCCTCAAGCCCTTTGAGGTGTTTGTATCCTGCGCTTTGCTGGCGGTATTCGCCATCCCACAGCGTATTGCCGCCGGCGGGCGCCGCGGGGGCGGGATGTGTTTGGAAGGCTTGCAGCGTTTCCTGCGCAACGGTGGTCGAGGCCAGATGCCCTGCATCGGCGAGCGCGTGTTTCAGCCCGCCAACGATAAGGCCGCGCACAACCGCACCGTCCTGAAAACGTACTTCGGATTTGGCGGGGTGCACGTTGACATCGACCTGTTCGGGCGGCACGTCCAGAAACAGGCAGAGCATCGGGTGGCGGCCATAGGCGAGGAAATCGGCATAGGCGCCGCGCACCGCGCCAATGATTTGTTTATCACGCACGGGGCGACCGTTAACAAAGAAATGCTGGTATTGCGCCGTACCGCGGTTGAGCGTGGGCAGGCTGGCGTAACCGCTGAGTTTGATATCCCCGCGCTCCGCATGGATACGCAGTGCGTTTTCGGCGAAATCACGCCCCATAATCTGGCGCAGGCGGTCAAGACGGCGGGTGAACAAATCGCCTTTTGCGGCGGGTAAATCCATCACTTCACGCTCGTCACTGAGCATGCGGAAATGAATGTCGGGGTAGGCCATCGCCAGATGTTCCAGCACATCGCGCACGCCCTGCATTTCGGTGCGCGGCGATTTCAGAAATTTCAGGCGCGCGGGCGTGGCGTAGAAAAGGTCGCGCACTTCGATTTTCGTGCCCTGCGACAGCGCGGCGGGGGCGACGGGGTGTTTGCGTCCAGCATCGACCACAATGACCGATGCGCCGTCGTCCGGTTGGCTGCGCGGGCGGCTGGTGATGCTAAGGCGGCTGACCGCGCCGATGGAGGGCAGCGCTTCGCCGCGAAAGCCGAGCGACTGGATATGCACGAGGTCATCATCGGGCAGTTTTGATGTCGCATGGCGGTCAACCGCCATGGCGAGCTCGTCTGCCGTCATGCCAATGCCGTCGTCGGTAACGGCTATCAAACTGGCGCCGCCATCGCGGATAACGACTTCGATACGGCTTGCAGCCGCGTCAATCGCGTTTTCCACCAATTCCTTGACGGCGGCGGCGGGGCGCTCGATAACTTCGCCGGCGGCGATTTGGTTAATCAGCGTATCTGGCAGATGGCGTATGGGCATAGGTATTTATACCCCAAGCGGCGCTGTGCAGAAAGTCCGGCGCGGGGTTATTTAATATCCATAATCTATAAATTTATTCTTCGTGCGCGGCACGGGCGGGGCCTTTGCCTTCGTCGAAAAGCGTGCCGTCCAGAATGGCGTTTTCAAACGCCGCCCCCGTCAGCTTGGCGCCTGTGAAATCGGCATTACGCAGGTCGCAATCGGTGAATTGTGCGCCTGTCAGGTCCGCGCGTTTGAAATTCGCATCCATCAGCCGTGCGCCCGAAAAATGCGCATAGCGCAGCGAAGCGGCGTCGAAGCGGCAGGGCAGCTGGTATTCGGATTCGCCGTCACGCGGGCGAATGGTCAGCGGGTTCATATTGGCAAGGCGGAAATCGGCGCGGTTCATCAGGCAGCCGGTAAAGCGGCTGCCGCGCAAATCGCTGTTGCCAAGGCGGCATTTCCTGAAATCCGAACCGTCCAGCCCCGCAGCCTGCATTTCAATGCCGCGCAAATCCATTTCGGCGAAGGTGGCGTTATGCGCCTTGATGGCCGTCAGGCGCTGCGCCGACAGCGTGCCTGCCTTGCGCATATCGACGTTGCTGAGTACCAGCTGCACGCCATTGCGCCCCGCTGTTGCCACCCATTCGATATGTTTGAGCACCATTTCGTCGAGCGTAAGCTCGAATTCTTCAATGTCCTTGCCGACGGTTTCCGCCGTCAGGGTAAGGGTGAAGGTACTGCCGGATTTTTCCGCGTCCTGCATATCCGCGCCGGTCATGGTGGCGTAGGAAAAATCGGCATCGCGCAGGTCGGCCTGCTTCAGGCTGCTGTTCGTCAAATCCGCGCCGCGCAGCACCGCGCCTTTCAGGTTGGCGCCGTCAAGGTCGCTGCTTTCCATGCGCGCATCGGTGAAATCGGCGTTGATGGCGGTGGCATCGGCCAGCACCGCTTCGGTCATGTCGCTGGCGGTGAAATGGACGATGCCGGCTTCGGCGGCTTTGGAATACTGGTCTTCTTCGCGCTTGACCTTGCGCTTGACGATGGTTTTACCTTCGCGCAGGTCGGCGCCGGTCAGGTCGGCTTTGTTGAGGTCGGCACCATCCACATCCGCCCCGCACAAATCCGCGCGGACAAGTTTTGCGCCGCGCATATTTGCACTGCGCAGGTCGCAGCCGAAAAGCGTTGCACTTTCGAACGATGCATTGGCCATCGTCGCGCCATACATGATGCAGCCGGTGAAATCGGATTGCGACAGGTCTTGCCCTGTGAAGTTGAGGCCGCTGAGGTCGCGGTCGCGCACCACGGCGCGCGCGCCGCCCGGTTTGGCGGTGCGGAACATGTGATGCTTGCGGATGATTTCATTCAGTTCCGCCTGCGTCATGGGCTGTAATGTAAAGTCGCTGTCGGCGGGTGCCATGTTTTTACGCCTGATTGTTCAGGAAAACATCATACAGGCTTTCACGCAGGGCGTAAACGGAAGCGGAAGCGGCTCAGGCGGCCTTATGGCAAGATTTCTGCGGCACATAGCCGGAGGGGACAACGCGCGAGGCGGGCTCCGTATGGTACGTCTGGTCGTCGAAAAACAGGTCGGCGCCAATGGCGGCCAGCACATCGACTTTCTCGTATTTCGGGCCCTGCTGGTTGGAGCGGCCAATCATATACGCCCCATCGACGATTTGCCCCCATTCAATCAGCGTGTTCATGGGGCGGATTTGCGCCTGACCGCTGCGCATGGTGACCAGCGAGGTTTCAATCGGGCAATCTTCCTTGGGGAAGGTGGCCTTGAGTGCCTCGATAACGAACAGCACCTTGGCGAAGGGGCCTTCGGGCATGGGCGTTTCGGCCATTTCGGTTTCGTATTTCAAAAAGCCGAGCAGGCCTTCGCGCTGGAAAATCGTTTCGGATTCACCGCCGAACAAAACCTGGTCGCCGTCAAATGCGAAATGCACCTTGCCGGGTTTGGCCTGTGGCGCCGTGGGCGGGTCGTGCAGGACGGATGCGGCGATGTCGCCATCCACTGCACGCTGCACGTCATCTGCATGGCGCGACAAAAACAAATCGATGCCATAGGCGCGCAGCAGGGAGGATTCAACATTCTTGCCGCCCGTCAGCGCGATGCGCGCGATATCCAGCTTGTGGTAATCCAGTGAATAGCGGGCGCGGATGCCGGTTTCGATGTTGTTGCGCGAAATCAGCGCAACTTCGACGCGCGGGCGCTCGCCGGGTGTGTTGATGGACAGCAATTTTTCAATGACGTGAAAGGCGGTGCCCGGTTTCATCGGGTCGCGGCGCCGTTCGAACTGCAAGCGGCGATAGGCATCGATGCCGCCATCGACATAGGTCGTATGCTCTTCGCGCAGGTCGAAAAGGGCGGAGGTCGAAATGCCGATGGTCAGTGGTTTATAAGCCATCAAAATCGCCAGTGCTTGACATAAATTAAAAACGCCACATCTCATTCATAACCGATTTTGTCCGGAATAAAAAGCACTCCAAAAGGCGTTTTGGCAGGATTGATTTGTCGCAAGGGCTGTTTTGGGGTAATTTTATAAGGCATATCTGTGCAAACAGGGGTAGCCAAGGGGACGGGCGGCGCATGACGCTGAAAGCCGAACATCTGGTGGAGCTTGTCCGCCGGCATCTGCCGGAGGCCGAGGTGACCGCCGAGGATACACGCGGCGACGGGGCGCATTTTGCGCTGACGGTCGTTTGCCGCGAATTCGAGGGGCTGAGCCGTATCGAACAGCATCGCAGGGTTTACGCGGCCTTGTCAGGGCATATTGTGGATGGCGGTCTGCATGCCGTGCAACTGACAACGCGCGCAGGATAAGAAGAGCGGGTGAAAGAGGGATTGGGGATAATGATTTTCAACGAAAACGAAGCGGTGTTCGAACGTATCCGCCACGACATCAGCAGCAACGACATCGTGCTTTACATGAAGGGCACGGCCGTTTTCCCGCAGTGCGGTTTTTCCGCCGCTGTGGTGCAGGTGCTGGAAAGCCTCGGTCTTGCGTTCAAGGATATAGATGTTCTTGCCGACCCTGCGCTGCGTCAGGGTATCAAGGAATTCACCAATTGGCCGACGCTGCCGCAGCTTTACATCAAGGGCGAATTTATCGGCGGCTGCGACATCGTGCGCGAGATGTATGCCAACGGCGAGCTGCAGGCCGTTTTGCAAAAAGAAGGCCTGCTGGAATAAAAATTACGCTGCGTCTTTTTTCGCCGTACGCAAAGCCCCCAGCAAAAACAGTAAATACAGAAAAACGAAGTAGTACATAAAGACTTCGTTCATTTCACTGGCGCGGTTGTATATTTCGGCCAGCCCCAGTTTTTTTGCCCATTTCGCCGCATGCGCCAGTACCGCGCAAAGCGACGTCCAGAACAGCGCATCCGGCGGGTAAATCGCATTAAAACGCGCAGGCAGCGCGGCAGGGCGGAAACGGCGCACAAAAGGCAGAATAAGCCCGCCCACAATCACGCCAATCAGCAGCAGCAGCCGCGGTTTCTGGTCAAGCCACGCGGAGGTGTTATGCAGGTTGGTTTCGCCCTGGTCGTTAATGGCCTGCCAGTGTTCCGGCGTTTCCCATTTGAAAAGATGCTGGCCATAGCTGATTTCCTCAAGCCCGATATAAAGGCTGCCCAGCATGCCAAGCGCAACCCAGAGCGCAAGCCACGGTTTTCCCTTGCAATACCGCAGGCACGCCGCGCCCAGCCCCGCCGCGCCAAGCGCGATAATCCATTGCAGGGTTTCAAGGATGCCGTTTTCCGCATAGACCCACGGGCTTGCGTGTTCCTTGCCCAGATATGGGTTGATGAGGGCGACAGCGACCAGCAAAATCAGCGGCGCCCACATCCACCAGAAGCGGTGCAGGGTGTACTTATTTTCTGTCAGGAACATGGCTGTCTCCTCCGGACTCGGGCGCGCGGTTCAATTTTAAATATTCGGGCGTTATAGGCCTGCGGCCGTGCCTGTGCAATATCGGCGGGGCACGGCAGGCGGATTTCCCACTTGCCTGTTGCAGGCAGGGCACAGGTGCATTTCTATAAGTGCTTGAAATATATGGCTAAGCGGGCTTTTGCGCGCTGCGCTGTTGTGCGCGGAAACGGTGCCAGTCTTCTTTTTTCAAAAGCCATTCCTCGCTCTGGCCGAGGGCTGGGTCAACGTGCTCGGATACGCGCGTGCCCAGAAAAACCGCGCCCGTCTTTTCCTTGATACGGCGCGAGGCGATATTGCCAAGCGCGTTTTCCATGTGCAGCGTATCGCGCCCCATGACATCGAACCAGTAATCGTTGACGGCGGTGGCTGCCTCGGTCACATAGCCGTTGTTGTGATGCGCGCGGGCAAGCCAGAAGGCGCGCTGGCCTTTTTCCGCGTGCGGGCGCAGTTCGATGGAGCCTATCATTTCATCCGGCGCGGATTTGAGCGCGATAGCCCAATAAACCACTTTGTCTTGCGACTTGATGTGGTTGATGAATTTTTCCGACCCGTCATCGGCATAGGGATGCGGGAAAGATTTGGCGAAATTGCGCACAATTTCCCAATCCTTCATGCATTTGTTATGCGCGGGCGCATCCGATAGCTCGACAGGCCGCAAGATAAGCCGCGCGGTTTCAATGACGGGCGGCAGCATCACTCCACCGTCACGCTTTTCGCAAGGTTGCGCGGCTGGTCAACGTCCGTGCCTTTGATGACGGCGGTGTGGTAGGCCAGCAGCTGCACCGGAATGGTATAAAGAATGGGCGCGACGAACGGGTCAACCTCCGGGATTTCAATCGTCCATGTCGCGGTGTCTTTCAGCTTGGCGATGCCCTGTTTGTCGGAAATCAGCAAGACCTTGCCACCGCGCGCAACGACTTCCTGCGCATTCGACGCCGATTTTTCGAACAGACTGTCATACGGCGCGACGACGATAACAGGCACGTTTTCGTCAATCAGCGCGATGGGGCCGTGTTTCATTTCGCCAGAGGCGTAACCTTCGGCATGGATGTAGGAAATTTCCTTCAGCTTCAGCGCGCCTTCAAGTGCGATGGGGTAGGCCGTGCCGCGGCCGAGGTAAAGCACATCGCGTGCCTCTGCGATTTGCTTGGCCATGGACTGGATTTTGTCGTCATGACCCAGAAGCTCCGCCACGCGGGCAGGGGCTTCGCGCAGGGCGTCGGTCAGCTGCTTTTCACGCTCCGCGCTGATAGCGCCGCGCGCGCGGGCAAGGGCGACAGTCAGGCAGGCGAGCGTGGTCAGCTGCGTGGTAAACGCCTTGGTCGAAGCAACGCCGATTTCGGGGCCGGCCAGCGTGCGCAGCACATGGTTGCTTTCACGCTCGATAGTGCTTTCGATAGTGTTCAGCACCGATACGATTTGCTGGCCTTGGCGTTTGCAATAACGCAGCGCCTCCAGCGTATCCAGCGTTTCGCCGGATTGGGAAATGAACAGGGCCGCGCCGCCTTCGGGCATGGGCGCTTCGCGGTAGCGGAATTCGGATGCGATATCCGCCTCGACCGGCAGGCGGGCGATTTGCTCCAGCCAGTATTTGGCGACCATGCCCGCATAAAACGCGGTGCCGCAGGCGGAAATCGTCACGCGCGGCGCTTTGGCGATGTTCGAAATATCCCCGGGCAGGGTGATGTGGCCGGTGGCGGGGTTGATGAAGGTGTTCAGCGTTTCGCCGATAACGGCGGGCTGTTCGTGGATTTCTTTCAGCATGAAATGGCGGTATTTGCCTTTGCCCATCAGCGCGCCGGATTGGGCGGTCACGCGGATTTCACGTTCCACCTTGTCGCCGTTCATGTCGCGGATGGACGCGCCTTCGCGGCTGACCTCGATACGGTCGCCGTCTTCAAGGAAGCAGATTTTGTCGGTCAGCGGGGCGAGGGCGTAGGAATCGGACGCAAGGAACATTTCCCCCTTGCCGAAACCAACCGCCAGCGGCGTGCCGAAACGCGCGCCAATCATCAGGTTTTCGTGGCCGGTGAAAATCATGGCCAGCGAAAACGCGCCGCGCAGGCGTTTCAGCGAAGCATCCACCGCGTTTTGCGGCGTCATGCCCTGACGGATGTAATAGGTCACCAGATGCGCGATGACTTCGGTATCGGTGTCGGATTCAAAACGGAACTGGGATTTTTCCAGCTCTTCTTTCAATTCCTGATAATTCTCGATAATGCCGTTATGCACGACGGCCACGCTGTCGGTGATATGGGGGTGGGCGTTTTTCTCGACCGCGCCGCCATGGGTTGCCCAGCGCGTATGGCCGATGCCGATGCTGCCGCCGAGGGGCTGTTTTTCAAGTTTTTCGGCAAGATGGATAAGTTTGCCTTCGGCGCGGCGGCGCTCCAGCTTGCCGCCTTGCAGCGTGGCGACGCCTGCGCTGTCATAGCCGCGGTATTCAAGACGCTTGAGCCCCTCGACCAGAAGCGGCGCGACGTCTTTGTCTTTGCTGATAATGCCTACGATACCACACATAATTTTTTGTCCTTTCCCGTCAAAGGGGGATGTTTTTTGTTGTTGCGAAACAAAACCACGTCAGGAGGCATAAGATTGCCTGTATCGTCGCTTGTTTCCGTTTGCCGTTCAGGGTGTCTTTTACCGCGCAAAAAGTCAGGTAAAAACCACCGATTAAAATCAATAGTTCCGCGAGCATTAGGTGAATTCCACCCGAAAATTCCTGTTGTTCGTCCGATATGCCAGCGAGATGTCGGTAGGCGGCATAAAGAGCGGAGAGAACAACGGGGGCTATTTTGAGGGGCCAATTTTCAAGCTTGCTAAAAATTGACACTTTTTAACCTTTCTTCGCCTTTTCCTTCATTTTCTTCTGGCGGAATTCGGGCGCCCAGCCGTCTTTGTTGATTTGCGGCGCGCGGGTGATGCCAAGGGCGTTGTCCGGCACGTCTTTGGTAATCGTGCTGCCCGCGCCGATAATCGCGCCTGTGCCCACGTTGAGCGGCGCGACCAGCGCCGTGTTGGAGCCGATGAAGGCATCACCGCCCACGGTGGTTTTATATTTGAGGAAACCATCGTAGTTGCAAGTGATAACGCCCGCGCCGATATTGGTTTTATCGCCGATGTCCGCATCGCCCAGATAGGTCAGGTGGTTTGCCTTTGCACCCTTGCCAAGGCGGGTGTTTTTGGTTTCGACGAAGTTGCCGACTTTTGCATTCTCCCCAATGCGGGAGCCGGGGCGCAAACGGGCAAAGGGGCCGATGGTGGCGCCTTCGGCAATCTCGGTGCCCTCGATATGGCAGAAGGGTAAAATTTCCACATTGTCGGCGACGCGTGCATGCGGGCCGAAAACCACGTTGGGGCCGATGATGACGTCTTGCCCGATGACGGTATCGGCGCAGAAAAATACGCTTTCAGGGTGCGTCAGCGTTGCGCCGTTCAGCATGTGTTTTTCGCGCAGGCGCTGCTGCATGGCGTGTTCAAGCACGGCCAGCTCGACGCGGGTATTGGCACCGGCGAGTTCTGCCTCGTCAATTTCTACGACCAGCGTCTGGCGGTTATCCTTGCGCGCAATCGGGGGCAGGTCGGTCAGATAATATTCGCCCTGCGCGTTGTCGTTGCCAATTTGCGCCAGCCAGCCGAACAGCTTCGCACCGTCCGCAGCGACGATGCCGCCGTTGCAAAGGGGGATGGCTTTTTCTTCGGCGGAAGCATCTTTGAATTCGACGATTTTTTTCAGCGTGCCGTCATCGTCCAGCACCATGCGGCCATAACGGCCTGCATCTTTGGGGCGCATGCCCGAAAAGGTCAGCCCGACGGCCGGAAACTGGCGGCGGATATCAATCATGCGCTGGAGCGAGGCGGTGGTAATCAGCGGGCTGTCGCCGAAAACGACCAGCACATCGCCATCGAAATCTTTCAGCGCTTCGCGTGCGGCGAGGGCGGCGCCGCCCGTGCCGTTCTGCGTTTGCTGCACGGCGGTTTGGTGCGGGCGCACGGCGTCAATCATTTCGGGCATGTCGGGGCCGACGACAACGACGATGCGCTCGGGGCTCAAACCTTCGGCTGCGGCAATCACATGCTGTACCATCGGCGCGCCCGCAACGGGGTGCAGCGGTTTGGGCAACGCGGATTTCATGCGTGTGCCTTTGCCGGCGGCGAGGATGATACAGGCGATTTTTTTAGTCATCGGAAAACTCCCTAAGCGCCCCTGAATAGACCAGAGGCGGAATCACGCTTCAATTCACAGTTTGTTGCAGGAGGTTACAATAGCCGCCACAGGCTTGAAACCTGAATTTTCAGGATAAAATAAGGATAAAAAGCGGCGGAACTATCCTTTGGCTTACTTGTTCTGAAGCCCCGTCAGATGGGCGACGACCGAGCCGTAGGCGCTGGCGATTTCCATGCGCACGGGCACCATGGGGCCGTTCTGTTCCATCTGCGCCAGCCACAAGGTCGGCGGTTTTTTGCGCGCTTCGGTATGCGCCTGCACGGCCATCCAGCCGCGTTCTTTGTCTTTTTTCTTGAAACCCGCGACGGGTTCGACCTTCAGCGTGCAGCGCAGGGCATCGCCGTTGAAAGCGGAGTATTTGCTTTTCTCCAGCTTTTCGGTGCCGTCATCGTGCAGCGTGATGTTGAAACGGCGTTTGCCGTCAAACACCGGAAAGGTGCCTTCGCATTTCGACGTCTGGCCGGAGTGTTGCAGCATTTGCAGCGCGCCCGTCAGCATATCGACAGCATCGGTCGTCAGCTTGGGGTCGAAATCTTTTTTAACCTTGGTTTTATTGTCTTCGTGCGTGGTTGTCTTCAGCACGTCGCCGTTGGGGGCGAATTGCATTTCGGTGACTTTTTCGTCTTTTTTCCAGCTGCTGCGCGCGGTGTGCAGCGTGGGTACGGGCGCGCCGTCTTTTGCGCGGCCGGATGTTTCATAGGTCGCTTCCCAAGGGAAGAGGGAGCCGATAGTGCCCTGCGTTTTCGCCGTCAGCGACATGTCGTAGGCCTTGGGGTCGAGGTCCATGGCCAGCGTCGCGGCCAGCGCCTTGAACCCGCCGGCATAAACATCGTAATTGAGGCCGAGTTTTTGCGGCGCTTCGACTTCATAGCGCAGGCTGGCTTTCTCGTAGCCCGCAGACGCAGGCACGGCTTGCAGCGCCAGCGTGGCGGCAAAAGACAGGCTCATCAGCGATTTGAAAAGAAATCTGTTCATTTTCTTCCGTTTTTGCTGCGTATCGGGTGCATTTTTGTGGCATCCCGCCCATCGGGGGCTATATTAGCCCAAAGAAAAGAGCCTGTGGCTATACTAGCCTAGAGAAAAGAGATAGTGTCCAGTCTCTCGTTTGGCAACAACAATGGGCGCTAGGTTATCAAATTTATGAAAACTGGTCAACCCGAAAATCCCTCCGCAAACTGCCACGTCCCAGCGGCCGAGGCGGCGCCTGCCATGGCAGGCTGCTGTGCGGCCAAGCCGGCGGCGACGCAAATAAAAACCCCTGTGAAAACAGGGTCTTCGTGCTGCGCACCGCAGGTGAAAACCGCACCCTCTTGCTGTGACACGGGCGAAACGGGCAAACCCCGCGCGGACCTTTTGTTCTGGGGCGGGCTTTTGATTGTCGTGGCGGCCTATGTGGTGGGCATGCTTTTGGGCACGGTTAACATGACGGTACTGGCGCATGACAACCCCGCGGAGCATAGCATGATGCATGGCCCCCGCGGCCTCATCTGGGATTTTTCGCGGGCTGTTTACGAATTGATGAACGTCATGTGGGTTGGCGTCGTGGCGGGTATTCTGGCCATGGGGTTTCTCAGCCGCGTGCCGCGCGATTTCGTGATGGCCGCCCTCGGCTCCGGCCGCGGGGTGCAGGGCATTTTCCGTGCGGCCTTCGCGGGCGTGCTTCTGGATTTGTGCAGCCACGGTATTTTGATGGTCGGCGCGAAGTTTTACGAACGCGGTGCGACGGTGGGGCAGGTCATGGCGTTTTTGATTGC
>DQGU01000255.1:1422-3526 GCA_003524565.1 Rhodospirillaceae bacterium | reverse complement strand
TCCACCTCGTCGCGCAGCGGGCGGATTTGCTGGCTGTGGCAGGAATTGCAGTTTTCGCGGATGTAGATGTTTTGCCCCATCAGCTCGAGCGGGGTATAGGGGCGCATCCCCTCCACCTTCTCGATGGTGACGTCCATGCGAAACAGCGGCACGATTTCGACGATACCGCCGATAGACACGGCGATGACCGAGAAAATCAGCAGAAGAACCGAGTTCTTCTCGAGCTTTTTATGTTTCTCAAGCATGTGCAGCTTCCCCCTGCGGCAAGGCAGCCTGCGCAGGCGCGCCTTCCCTGACCGTTTTGACAAGATTATAGACCATCACCAAAGCCCCGCCGAGGTACAGCACCCCGCCCAGCGCGCGCACGATGTAATAGATATGCAGATTGGCGACAGTTTCGACGAAGGAGTATTGCAAGAAACCCATTTCGTCATAGGTACGCCAGTCAAGCCCCTGCAGAATGCCCGCAAACCACATGGACACCATGTAAAGCACGATGCCGATAGATGCGACCCACAGGTGCACGCTGACGAGTTTTTGCGAATACAGTTCCTTTTTGTTCCACAGCACCGGCACCAGATAATAAACCGCGCCGAAGGTGATGAACCCGACCCAGCCAAGCGCGCCTGAATGCACATGGCCAATCGTCCAGTCGGTATAATGGCTGAGCGCGTTCACGGCCTTGATGGACATCAAGGGGCCTTCGAAGGTGCTCATGCCGTAAAATGCCAGTGCGACGACCATGAACTGCAGCACAGGGTCTTCGCGCAGTTTGTGCCACGCGCCCGACAGCGTCATCATGCCGTTAATCATGCCGCCCCAGCTGGGCATCCACAGCATGACGGAAAAAGTCATGCCGAGCGTCTGCGCCCAATCGGGCAGCGCGGTATAGTGCAAGTGGTGCGGCCCCGCCCAGATGTAGATGAAAATCAGCGACCAGAAATGCAGAATGGACAGGCGGTAGGAATAAACCGGACGCCCCGCCTGTTTCGGCACGAAATAATACATCATGCCAAGGAAACCCGCGGTCAGGAAAAAGCCGACGGCGTTGTGGCCATACCACCACTGTATCATCGCGCTTTGCACGCCTGCGTAGGCGGAATAGCTTTTCACATCCAGCCCGACCGGCAACGATACGTTGTTGACCAGATGCAAAATCGCCACCGTCACGATGAACGACAGGTAAAACCAGTTGGCGACATAGATATGCGGCTCTTTGCGTTTTGTAATCGTCATCAGGAAGTTGATGAAATAGGCAACCCAGACAACCGTCAGCCACAAATCGGCGTACCATTCCGGC
The DNA here is from genome assembly GCA_003524565.1 of Rhodospirillaceae bacterium. Taxonomy (GTDB): domain Bacteria; phylum Pseudomonadota; class Alphaproteobacteria; order Micavibrionales; family UBA2020; genus UBA2020. Next base: position 2,226 of record DQGU01000255.1, on the reverse strand, counting down.
TCCGCATATTCCTTGCCCTGCGTGACGCCCGCCAGATAGCCCAGCCCCGCGATGAGAATGAAAATCTGATAGCCCCAGAAAGTGAAGGTCGAAAGGCCATCGCTCCACAGCCGCGCCTGACAGGTGCGCTGCACCACGAAATAACTGGTGCCCAGAAGCGCATTGCCGCCAAAAGCAAAAATCACCGCCGAGGTATGCAAGGGGCGCAGGCGGCCGAAGCTCAAAAACGGCTCGAAATTGAGCTGCGGCCAGGCCAGCTGCATCGCGATGAGCAAACCGACGGTAAATCCGGCAATCCCCCAGAACATCGTTGCAATCGTGAACATACGAACGATGTCATTGTTATAAATCGGTTTTTGCGTATCCATAGAGCTTCTTGCTCCCTTTTTTTACTGCGGATGATGCCAGACTCGGGAAACCTGAGGGCAGCGAGCCCCTTTTTGGTAACAAATCAGTACTGCGTGTTAATTGACTTTTGTCAACAAAGAGCGCGCAGCCGCGTTTTCAGGGGAAATATTATGGTTACGGATTTGGCGGCAGGTTCCGCGCGGCGTCTCCGTCCGCGGTGTCCTCGCCATAGTGTAGCACACGCACAGGAAACAATGCCATCAACCCGCGCCACCCCAAAAGTTGCCGCGCTTCCTGCGCAAAACTTTCAAGCTTATGGACCCCATCAATTATTTCGATAATCACGGGGACATCGTCGGATACGCGCCCCGAAAAATGGCTGCTGCCCGCCTTCGGCTCTGTATGACCAAAACCGACGTCGGTTTTAAAAACCGTCGCCCCCGCCATGCCGCGCTG
>DQGU01000255.1:0-1099 GCA_003524565.1 Rhodospirillaceae bacterium | reverse complement strand
CGCAGCGCGGCGGTTTCTGTTTTATGCAGCATGAGCCTCATCCTTCTCTGCCGGATGAGACCTTGTCCGGCCTGTTTTTCTTTTTCGGCCTCAATAAAAGCATACGATTGTATGCAGGCCGCCCGATTGACCAAAATCAAAAGGCTTCCCGTTTTTGCGGGAAGCCTTGAGAAAAGGAAAATAAAAGCAAGCTAGACGGCGGCTTTCTGCTGCGCGGCCTGATGCAGGCGCAACATGGCGAACAAATCGTCTTTCAAGGTCACGCGTTGTTTTTTCAGCTCTTCCGCATGCGCATCGTCCATGACGCCCGCGCCGTCCTGCGCACGGTGCAGCTCTTTGCATACAGCTTCGTATTCTTCGGCCAGACGGCGGAAATGCGCATCGGCCATTTTCATGGCATGAATATCGTCTTTGAGCTCGGGGAAGTCCTGCGCCAAATCATGATGTGTGCCCATACGTTTTCTCCTTGTAAAATCTGTTGATGTCTTTATTAGGACACAACAGAAAAACGGCGGACATGACCAAAGTCAAATCCGCCGTTTTTTTAAGTCCAAAGCCGTTTATCAGTCGCGATAGGCGCGTTTTTTGCCTTGTGCGCTGCCGCGGTTTGCGGGGCGCGGCTTGCTGCCGCCATCGCCATCGCTGCGGCGCGGCGCGGGCTTGCCCTTCGGACGCGGACGCTCGCCGTCGGCAAAGCGGTTTTCTTTGCCGGCATAGCTACGCTCTTTGCTGCCGAAGCTGCGCTCTTTATTACCGAAGCTGCGTTCTTTACCGCCGCCGCTGCGCATTTTTCTATCATCGCTGCGCTCTTTGCCGCCAAAGCCGCCTTCGCTGCGGGGCTTGCCGCGGCTTTCCCATTTTTTATCGCCGAACTTGCCGCCGGATTTTTTGCCGCCCGGCTTGAAGCCGCCACGCTCGCCGCGCGGCTGGTATTCACCACGCTCCCCGCCGCGGTCATTGCGGCCTTCATAGCCGCGGCGCTCCCCGCGGCCCTCATAGCCACCACGGTCGTCACGGTCACGGCCATAACGCGCAGGACGGGAATCGCGGTCTTCACGGTCAAAACGTGCGGGACGCGAATCTCTGTCGCCACGCGCGG
>DQGU01000150.1:3667-16007 GCA_003524565.1 Rhodospirillaceae bacterium | reverse complement strand
GCGGCATCGGGGTCGGGGAAGGCTTCGTTCGGGTCATAGCCGTCAATCGGCGGCGTGGCCGGCGGCGCTTTTGCGGGCGCGGCATCGGGGTCGGGGAAAGCCTCGTTCGGGTCGTAATCGTCAATCGCGGGCGGGGTGATGTCGCCTTTCGCGGCGGCTGCTTCGACCAGCGCAGCGTCATTGCCTGTGTGCGCGTCATCGTCTGCATCGCTGTTTTCGGGCGGTACGGCTTCTGTCGGTGCAGGCAGTTCTGCGGGTTTGGCGGCGGCCCCGTCTTTGGGGGCGAAGGGGGCGATTTTCGCGCGCAGCTCGTCCGGATTGATGGGCTTTGCCACAAAATCGTTCATGCCTGCTTCAAGGCACCGCGCGACGTCTTCTTCGCGCGTGTTGCCGGTCATGGCAAGAATGGGGATATTTGCTTTCACGGGGTCGGCCAGACGGCGGATGGTTTCGGTCGCGGAAACGCCGTCGATATCCGGCATCTCCATATCCATCAGGATAACATTGAAGCCGCGCGTGCGCAGCTGCGCATAGGCGCCCTCGGCGCCGCTGACAGTGACAACGCTGTGCCCGTCTTTTTCAAGAAGGCCGGCCAGCACGCGCTGGTTGATGATGTTGTCGTCAACCACAAGAATGGACATTGCGGTTGCGGCGCGCGGGGCGTGTGCGGCCTGCGGGTGATGCGCATCGCTGCGGCCAAGGTCGAGCGACAGGATGAAATAAAACGTCGTGCCACGGCCGGGCTGGCTTGAGACTTGTATCATCCCGCCCATAGCTTCGACCAAGCGCTTGCAAATGGCAAGGCCAAGACCGGTGCCGCCGAAATTGCGCGTAATGCTGGAATCGGCCTGCGCGTAAGGCATGAAAAGTTTTTTCTGCGCATCTGCCGAAATGCCGATGCCTGTATCGGATACAGCGAAATAGATGCGCGGCTTCTGCCCGTCCTGGTCATAGAGTTTGACGGACAGGGTCACATGGCCTGTATCGGTAAACTTGATGGCGTTACCGACAAGGTTCAGGAATATCTGGCGCAGGCGCGTGGGGTCGCCCTTGAGCATCTGCGGCATCGCGGGGTCGATTTCGGCCTTGATGCCGATGTTTTTTTCCTCCGCGCGACCCGACATCAGCATGGCGACGGATTCAATCAGCTTGGGCAGGTCGAAATCGATGCTTTCGATTGTCATCTTGCCTTCCTCGACCTTGGAGAGGTCGAGGATGTCGTTGAGCAAAGTCAGCAGCGCATCGCCGGAATACTGAATGGTGCGCGCGTATTCTTCCTGCTGCTTGTTCATGGGGGTATCGAGAAGCAGGCGTATCATGCCCATGATACCTGTCATGGGGGTGCGGATTTCATGGCTCATCACGGCCAGAAAATCCGACTTCGCCTTGTTGGCGTTGTCGGCGGTTTCCTTGGCGTGGCGCAGCGCCTGAATGCGTTCTGCCTCGCGGTTGCGCAGATCGGCCATCAGCTCTTTTTCGCGCTGCATGACGCCGAGCAGGCGGGTCTGGTCTGCCAGTTCCTTGGTCTTGCGGACTTCGTTTTCTTCTTCGCGTTTGCGGCGCATTTCGTCACGCTCCCGCCGCACGATGGTTTCGGACAGGATAAGGAAACGCAGGGATGAAAAGGACAAAAGCGCCAGATGCGCGGTAAAGCAAATCCAGAAAGCATTCGCCCCGCCCGGCACCGCGCCGCCAAAGCCATGGATTTCATTCATGATATAGCCGCAAAGCAGCAAAGCCCAGCTGAGCGTAAACGGCAGCGCCTGCGGACGTTCCGTGCGCAGGACGGTAACAATCCCAAGGCCGATGATAAGCACCGTGACAGCCGCAGGTACGATGCGCAGCAGCAAAACATCGGTCAACACAAAGCCGCGGCCAATCGCCACCGCCGCCAGAACGAGCAGCACCAGCACGGCTTTGGCCGATATGATAGCGACGCCTTTTTTGCCGCCGCGTTTTTCCCCCGCGACCAGTACATGCCGCGCAAGAGCAAGGGAGAAAAAGACCGTCAGGGCGTAGAGGAGGTCGATATATTCAATCTCGCTGCTGTTGCCGACGGGGGCGATGCTGTCGGTCGCGGCGAAAATGGCGTAGTAGGCCAGCACATAACCGCCCAGAAATAGCGGAATAGGGCGGCGGTAATTGCCCCAGAAAATCATATAAAGCCCGAAGACCAGCAAGGCGGCGACGAGCAGGATGTTTTCTTCCATTTCCCGCTTGTCATAGTCTGGCGTAAATTCCGTTTGCTCGGTCATGCGGATATCGATGCTGAGCGGCAGGCCGCGCGTGGGCTCTATATAGATACCGATGATGCGTCCCTGTCCGGGCTCGAAGCTGAGGGGGACGGCGTTGCGGCGCTGGCCGGTCGCTTGCAGCTTGTTGTCAGAAAGGCGCCCGTCGCGCATCAGCGGCTGGTCGGGGCTGAGGTCACTGTAAACACCGATGCGGTCAAGCGCGCCGGCGCTGCCGGTCATGCGGTTTCCGAAATCCAGCATCCAGAGGCTTTTGTTCTGGCTGCGGTTATAAACGCTGAAAACCAGCCAATAGGCGGAGCTGGACTGGCCGATGCGGATGGGGCTTTGTTCGGGGCGGGCGCCCTGGCCGGTTCTGAACTGCGGGATAATCTGGGTTAGCGAAACCTGTTCGCGGGGGCCTTCGAAAATTTGCACATGCGGCGCGACGTCGTAGGTGGAGGCGCTGGAGGAGAGAAACAGCGGTTTCATCGCCGCAGGGATGGGGGCGGATGTGACAGGCACCGCGGGCGCCGGTGCGGCGTTCATCGCCACGGTCACGGGGGCGGCGTTTTGTTTTTGCGATTGTGCGGCAGCGCCGAAGGCGGTGAGGGCAGATACGGCAAAGGCGGCCACTGCCGCAAGGCAGGCCGCTTTAAAAACGCGCATTGTTATGCCTGCGCGTCGCCGTTCTAGATGTTGTCCACCCAAAAAATCCCCCTTATTGGATGAGACTGCGGAGAAGTCCTTCGATAAAGTCTTGTCAAAGCATCAAGACGCAACCCTTTGACATTTTTAGTCAGTATTGGCCAAGCTCGCGCGCCGCACGGTGAGAGCGGCAGAAACGCATGCCATGATATATCCTTGCATGAAATCGTTAATATCCTGTTGATATTCATGCCAAGCTAATACTGCCCTCAGCATAGCGGCCTTGATGCCGCGCGGCAACATCCAGTTACATGAACGGATGATATTTCTTTAATTTAACCTATGGAATATCTGGATTTTTTTTGTCATCGCGGGTAAGGTGGGCACTGAGTTTGCCCTGTCATTTTGCGCTGCGGATGTTTCATGTTTGCCAAATTCTCCTGCAAAACTTTTATTCTTTCCGCCAGCTTTTTGATTTTGCTGTCTTTCTGCGGCCCCGCTGAGGCGCAGGAGCGTCTTATCAAGGGCGCGCCGGCCTCCCTGACGCCGCTGCCGACGCCGGGCGCTGTGCAGCGCGAAGATGCCAATCTGATTGTCAGCGATGTCATGATTGACCGCACGGCCGACAACGCCGTGCAGGCGCGCGAGCAGGCCATGACCGAGGCGCGCCGCGTGGCCTTCCAGCGGCTGGCCGAAAAAAACCTGACCCCCGCGGCCTATGCGACTTTCCGTATGCCTGATGACCGGACGATTGCCACGCTGGTGCAGGATTTCGAAATCAAGGGGGAGCAGCTGTCCTCCACCCGCTATGTGGCCAGCTTTACGGTCAGGTTCCGCGAGGCGGTGCGTAATTACATAAACATTCCGCAGGCGGTGCGCGAAGTGACAGCGCCTGCCACGACACCGTCATGGCGTCAGATGCCGGGCGACCAGTCTGCGGTGCCGGGCGAGGGTACCGTGGTCATCGACGGCGCAGCGGACGGAACGGCACAGGCGATGCCCTTCGGTCAAACAGCACAGGGGCAGCAGGCAGTGGCACAGGCGCAATACCGGCAAGCGCAGGCCGCCGCCATACCGCGGGTGAATGTGCCGGTTTTGCTATTGCCGTATTACGAAAATATGGCGGGTAAAACGGTTTTGTGGGACGACGTGAACCCGTGGCGCGACGCATGGCAGCGTATGCCGATGCGCGGCGCGGGTGTCAGCGCACAGCTTTTGAATAAAATCGTTGTGCCGCTCGGCGATATTGCGGACGTCTCGGCGGGCTCTGTCGATGCGGTCTGGTCGGGCAATTACGCAACGGTTGAAAAATTGCGCCGTAATTACGGTGTGGAGCAGGTCGTGCTGGCCGTGGCCAATAAATCCGGCCCGCAGATGAGCATCGATATTTATTTCTATGAAGGCGGCAAGTTGAAACGTCGCAGCTCGCTCACGCCCTATGTCGGCGAAAAATCCGATGCCGAGGCGTGGCAGCAGGCGATGTACGATGTGCTTGGCTATTTGCAGCGCCCGGCACCCGCCGAAGGCAGCGCGGTTGAAAGCATCAGCCGCAGTGTGGTGAATGCGGGGACGCCCTCCGGCGCACCGCAAACAGCTGCGCAGCCGAACAGGCCTTCGCTGGTGACGGCACCTTATGACCCTTCCGCATCTGCCGCTGCGACATCGCCTTATGCGCAGGTATCTTCTTCGTCCTATCCGGCGTCGCCCTACAGCGCCGGCGCGGCAGGGCAGGAAGTCGAAGCCATTCTCAGCTTCGGCGATTTCAACACATGGATGAATGTACAGCGTCGCTTCTCGGCCATGTCGCCGCCGGTGCGTATCGATATCCGCTCGCTTTCGCGCAACAACGCGCGTTTCGTCATGCGCTATGACGGCAGCGTGCCGGGCTTGCAAAGCGCGCTGGCAGCGCAAGGCATTGTCATGAGCCCGTCGCGCGAAGTCACGACGGCCTATGGCACGCCGGTTTACGACCTGCGCCTGCATTAATTCCTTTTCCCGTTTTCGCGTATCCACAGGAGCGCCCCGCCGATGACCGCTGACGCCAAACCCAAGCACGAACATGATGCTTCTTTTTCCGCCATCCAGCGGCATGTCTGGTTCTGGTGCGTGGCGCTTGTGGTGTTCGGGTTTTTGATATGGATGCTCAAGGGGGTTTTGCTGCCTTTTGTCATCGGCATGGCGGTCGCCTATTTCCTCGACCCTGTAACGACGCGGCTTGAAAAAACCGGCATGGGGCGGGCGGCGGCGACGTCGGTCGTGCTGCTGTCTTTCGTCGCGCTTTTCGTGTTGGGGCTTATGCTGGCGTTTCCGGTTTTGCAGGGGCAGTTCATTGCCTTTGCGCAAACGGTGCCCGGCTATGTCGAAAAGCTGCGTGCGCTGAGCGCGCCGTGGATAGAAAAACTGCAAACGCAGGTGCTTTCGACGCCGCCCGAAAAAATCCAGCAGCAGGCGGGCGGCATGGCCGGCGCGGCGCTGGCCTGGGCGACGGGCGCGCTTAAAAAAATCTGGGACGGCGGCGTTGCGCTGTTTGATATTTTTTCGATTATCCTCATCGCGCCGGTGGTGTCTTTTTATATGCTGCGCGACTGGCCCGTGATGGTCGCCAAGGTCGATAGCTGGCTGCCGCGCCGTCAGGCCGATACCATCCGCGGGCTTGTGGTGCAAATGGACGCCGCGCTGTCCGGCTTTGTGCGCGGGCAGGCGATGGTTTGCGTGGTGCTGGGGCTTATCTATGCCGTCGCCTTGTCTGTGGCGGGGTTGAATTTCGGTTTTTTCATCGGCTTTGCGGCGGGGCTTTTGTCGTTCATTCCCTATGTCGGCACGCTGGTCGGCTTTGTCACGGGCATGCTGGTCTGCTGGTTCCAGTTTGACGGCGATGTGCAGCAGCTGGCAATTATCGCGGCGATTTTCGGCGCGGGACAATTGCTGGAAGGCAACGTGCTGACGCCCAAACTGGTCGGCGATAAAATCGGCCTGCATGCGCTTTGGATTTTGTTCGCGCTGATGGCGGGCGGCGCGCTGCTGGGCTTTACCGGCGTGATGATTGCCGTGCCGGTGGCGGCGGTGGCGGCGGTGTTGATACGCTTCGCCCTCGCGCAGTATCTTGAAAGCGGCTATTACCACGACGGCGCGCCGCATAAGCGCAAAATATCGGCCAAGGGCTGACGCGCGCACATGGCAGGCGATAAAGCAAAACCGCAGCAACTGCCGTTCGACCTCGGCCATCGCACCGCTTTCGCGCGTGACGATTTCTGGGTGTCGGCTTGCAACCGCGATGCGGTTGCGTGGCTGGATAAATATCCGGATTGGCCGGCGCCGCTTTTGTTCGTTTATGGCCCGCGCGCCAGCGGCAAAACCCATTTGCTTAAAATCTGGCAAAACGAAACGGGCGGCGCGGTTTTCGACGCCGCGAACATAGACAGCCTGCCGCCTGCCGTGATTATCGACGACATTGATAAGCTCGTCGGCGACAGCGCGCGCGAAGAGGCGCTGTTCCATCTCTATAACATCCAGAAAGAGCGGGGCGGGCATATCCTTGCCGCCGCAGAAACGCCGCCGCGCGGCTGGCGCTTTGTGCTGCGCGACCTTGAATCGCGTTTTCTGGCCGCGCCTGCGGTGGCGGTCGGCTCGCCGGATGATGAATTGATGGCCGTCGTGCTGACCAAGCTGTTTTCAGACCGCCAGATTTTTGTGCCGCAAGAGGTGGTGCAGTTTTTGCTGCCGCGGCTTCAGCGTTCATTTGCCGCCATGCGCGATGTGGTGGCCGATATCGACCGCAAGGCGCTGGCGGAAAAGCGCAAGGTGACCGTGCCGCTGGTGCGCGAAATTTTCGATTCCGCGCAGCCGCCGTTGGTTTAGGTATTTAATTTACAGAATAAATCAGGCGATGATGTCGGGCAGCATCATGCTTTCGATTTTCAAAATCGAATCTTTCAGGAACAGCTTGCGTTTTTTCAGGCGCTGCAGGCGCAGGAAATCGACAGGGACGCTGTCGGACAGCTGTTCGATAACGACGTCGAGGTCGCGGTGCTCTGTTTTCAGCTGTTCGAGCATACGCTCGAGTTCGTCTCTATCTTCCGGCAACATGGCGGCCTTGAGTCCCTTCGTGGCAGTCCCTTTGGACAGGGAGCGCTTGATTTCGGTGAGACATTTTATCAGGAATGGCCTCATTTTATAAGTGCTTTATTTGTGTGTTGCATTTCGCCGCGCAGAGGGGCAATTTTACCCACGGCAAGACCCGCCGGAGGACCGGCCGGCTTTCACATTCGCGGCATGCAAGAGGGAGAAAGTTATGACTAGCAAGAAACGCATCGGCATCCTGACCAGCGGCGGCGATTGCGCCGGGCTGAACGCCACCATCCGCGCCGTTGTGCATGCCGCGACGGAAAAGGGCTGGGAAGTCATCGGTATCGAAGACGGCACCGCTGGCCTTATCGACCGCCCGATGCGCTACAAAAATCTGACCAAGCAAATGTTCGATACGACGGTCATGCGCCTTGGCGGCACTATTCTGGGTACGACCAACAAGGGCAACCCCTTCCAGTTTCCGATGCCGGACGGCACGCTGAAAGACCGCTCCGACGAAATCGTCGCGGGTCTGAAAGAGCTGGGCATCGAAGCGCTCATCGGCATCGGCGGCGATGGCAGCATGGCGATTTTGCGCAAGCTGTCCGACAACGGCAAAAGATTTAATCTGGTTTGCATTCCTAAAACCATCGACAACGACGTGGGCAATACCGAAAGCTCCGTCGGCTTCGACACCGCGCTTTATGTTGCGACCGAAGCGCTCGACCGTTTGCAGCCGACCGCGGCCAGCCATGACCGCGTGATGATTTTGGAAGTCATGGGGCGCGATGCGGGCAACATCGCGCTTTCAACCGGTATCGCGGGCGGCGCAGATGTGATTTTGCTGCCCGAAATTACCTATAGCCTTGATAAAGTCGCAGACAAAATCAAACGCGTGCGCGAAGAAGAAGGGCGCAACTTCGCCCTTGTCGTCGTATCCGAAGCTGCAAAAACGACAGAGGGCGAGGGGCTCAAGGTCGAACACCACGGCGGCGAAAAACGCTACGGCGGTATCGGCCATTATCTGGGCGAAAAACTGGCCGCGAAAACCGGCTGCGAAACCCGCGTGACGGTTCTGGGGCATGTGCAGCGCGGCTCTTCGCCCATTCCGTCCGACCGTGTTCTGGCGGCGGCTTTCGGCGTGCATGCCGTTGACCTCGTGCAACAGGGTAAATTTGACAGAATGGTGGCCTGGTCCAACCGCCGCGTCATCGATGTGCCGATTGAAGAGGCGATTGCCAGCTATCAGGCCGTCGATGTGAACGGCCCGCTGGTGCATACGGCGCGCCTTTTGGGTATTTGCCTTGGCGATTAACCTGCTGTTAGGTATTCTATGACATAAGGGTGGATGGAACTCTCCGCCCGCAGCAGGGGTTTGCGCAACATGTTATACGTCCAGCAATCGCTCGGTCCTAAAGAAGAAATCCTGATGGGGGCACGCTTCCACTGGATGTACACGCTGAGTGCCGTTTTCTGGATTTTGTTCGGGCTTTTCGTCGGTGTACTGATTGGCTATGTCGGCGTGTGGTGGACGATTAACGAAGCCATCCGTGCCCGCTATATGGCCGATATGCCCGCCGATATATACGAGCAGGCCTGGAACATGATTGTGCAGGAGCAGGGCGGTTATCTTAAAATCCTCTGGGGGCTGAACGCGCTGATGCGGTTCAGCATTCTGGGCAGTTTCCTGCTGGGGCTTTATTTCTTTGCGCACATGATGATTGTGAAGGCGACGACCGAAATCGCTGTCACGTCCGAACGTCTCGTTTATAAAAAAGGTCTCATCGCCCGCCATGTGGGGGAGCTGAACGTGGACCGTATCGAGGGTGTATCGGTGCGGCAGGGCGTGCTCGGTCGTCTGCTAGGCTACGGCCGCGTGCTTATCCGCGGTATGGGTGTGGGGGAAGTATTGCTGCCCTCTATCGAAGCGCCGATTGAATTCCGCCGTGCCATTCAGGAAGCCAAACAGATGAGCGACCGCGACAAGGCGGAAGTGACCACCAACCTGCGCACGACGGACGAGTTTTAACCTCTCCACGGCCATTTTATTGACATAAGCCGCTATTGCCGTTAGGCTGGTATCTGTTTCAGGTATCCGGTTTTGTTTTTATATACGCAGGGTTCAAACGCCAACATGTATAGCGAAAGCATTTCAGACCCGCCAAACGGCCAGCGCGCCGAACAGGTGATTATTTTTTTCCACGGCTATGGTTCGAGCGGCGAGAGCATGGCGCAGCATGTCGGCGGTTTGCTGGCGCCGCATTTGCAAACGGCGCGCCTTTATTGCCCTGACGGACCGATAGTTCTGGGTACGGACAGCGAAGGTAAAACCTATCACAGCTGGTTTGACGTCAGCGATGTGCTGGACAATCCGGATTGCGACAAAGTCGCGCCGCGTGCGCATCAGGCCGCGCTGGACGCACAAAAATACATTGACGACGTCGTGCGGCGCGAAGGCATCAGCGAAGACCGCCTTATCATCGCCGGGTTTTCGCAAGGCGGCACCATGGCGTTTTACAGCGGGCTTTTGCGCACATCCGAAGTGGCCGGCGTCTATAGCCTTTCGGGCGGCGCGCTCGACAGGCTGACGCAGCCGGTATCAAAACCGCCCGTGGGGCTTTTGGCGGGGGAGCGTGAAAATCAGGATTACTCCGGCTTTCCCATGGCGCAGAAAACCCGCGCGCAGCTGGACGCGCAAGGCTTCCGCGTGGATTGTGCCGTCCTCGGCGGGCAAGGGCACGAGATTACGCCGGAGGCGGTCAAGCTGCTAGCACAGCTGACGCATTTCCTGACACCGAAAGAGCCGCGGCCGTCTGCCCCTGAAAACGGCAATAAAAACAAAGGCTTTCGCCCGCCCACGCTTTGAAAGCTTTTTATTGACATAACATACAGACATCCTTAGTTTTTACCGCAGCCAGAAAAGCCGCGCAGCAAGCCCTGCGCGCAAGGAGTGATTGCGATGAAAAAACTGACCAACATGTTCAAGCTGAACGAGACCATTCTGCTGGATGCGATTTACGCAGACGATACCGCGCAGGTATCCGCGATGCGCGGCAAGAAAGTTTCTTTTGGCGGTATGATTTTTCAGCGCCTTGATTACGGTGCGTTGTCTGTACCGATGATGCAGGTGCTGGTGCGCGATGTCACGGATGGTGACTGGCAGAAATGGGGGTTCAAGGAAAATGCGCGCGACACTTTGCGCCGCGCGATGTTTAGCGTCGCTCTCAGCCAGTCACGCGGCGACCTTATCGATGTTTTCACGGCTGAAAATATTGTGATGAACAAGGGAAAAGCCTCTGCCCATTGTTTCATGAACCTGTGCGATTCCAAGCTTGCGGACGAAGCGAAGGGGCGTGTGCTCGACTATCTGCTGGCGCAGGGTATTGACCAGGTAAAAGAGCCGGAAACCTTTTTGAAAAAAGCGGCCGAGAGTGGTTATGCCGCCGGTTTCGATGCGATGAAAAGCCGTCTGAATATCGACATCCACGCAGATAACGAACATATCTTGCGCTATGCGGCGGGGGCTGGGCAGGTAGAGTTTTGTCTGCATCTTGTGCGTACTTATGGCGCGGATATTGATGTGGCGCTGATTACCGAAAGCACGCTCGGCCACCAAAAAGCCGCAAAGACACTGGAGCAGGCGCGGCAAATTTTGAACCCCGAGGCAGAGGCCGCCCCCTCCATTGCCGGGCTGGCCGCGCAGGTGCGCGTACTGGAGCGCACAGTGGCAGAGATGCAGGACAACATGCGCGACATTACCGCGCGTCTTGATGATTTGTCGCCGCAGCGCAGACTCGACAAACGTCTGGCGCCCCCTGTGCAGCGCCGCTGACATAGGCCTGTATTTTTATCCGCTTTTTTGCCGTTTTGAGCCCGCGCGCGCGGTGCAAGAGTGCCGCGCAGGAAAGATGCAAACTATTGAATCTGTTTGTATCATCCTTTCAGTATTATGTCCTGTAGCTGTTTTTTATTCTTGAAACACCCCGTTTTTTGATATTCTTATAGGTGGGGAAAAATAAGAAAAATAATCACAGCAAAAAACATGGGGTAATACCATGCAAGACCTTATCGAGAGAAACGCCCTTGCGGCGGATGAATACGATTCCGACCGTCGCGGCTTTTTGAAAGCAGGGCTTTTTGCCGCCGCAGCGCTTGGCTTCTGGACGCCCGCGCTGGCCGAAGCGGCCGCGCCGCGCACCGCCCGCATTGTCTATCTGCAAAACCCGTACACGGGCGAGAAATTCACCGGTGAATACTGGTACAACGGTCGCTATATTCCCTCGGCGTTTCTTGAAATCAAGAAACTGATGCGCGACCACCGTGTGAACGAGCAGTTTCCTATCGACCCGCGCCTCATGGACATTCTCTATGTCATGAACAACCGTCTGGGCACGAAAAATTCCTACCATGTGCTGTCGGGCTACCGCTCGCCTGCCACCAATGCCCGCCTGCGCCGCCAGAGCGAAGGCGTCGCGCGCAACAGCCTGCACATGACGGGGCAGGCCGTGGACATCCGCCTGCCGGGTACGCGCCTCAGCAACCTGCGCAAAACGGCGATGGATTTGAAATCGGGAGGCGTCGGTTTTTATCCGCGCAGCGATTTCGTCCATGTGGATACTGGCCGCGTCCGCCATTGGTAATCATTGCGGATACAAAAAAAGCCCCGCAATATGCGGGGCTTTTTTTATGTGCGTAGGAAACGCCGTTCTTATTTCTTGCGGCGCGGTTGAACAGTACCCAGTGCGGGGCCGCCCGCTTCCTGCACCAGCTTGTCGCTGGCGGCTTCGAGTTTTTCTTCAAGTGTTTTCATCGCCTGCAATGGTGCCTCGCCCGCCGGAATGGGGGGCAGAAATTCAAACACGATAGTGCCGGATTTTTTGAAAAACGCATTGCGCGCCCAAAAAACGCCGGTATTGAGCGCCATGGGTACAATCGGCACTTGCAGGTCTTTGTAGATTTTCGCAAGGCCGGGTTTGTAATCGTCAATCGCGCCCGGCGCGACGCGCGTGCCTTGCGGGAAGATAATCACATTGCGCTTGTCCGCCATCGCGGCGCGGCAACCGGCAATCATCGCGCGCATAGATTCCATGCCTGCGCTGCGGTCAATCGCAATCAGTCCCATGCGTTTGGGATAAAGCCCCCAGACGGGCAGGCGCGTCAGCTCTTTTTTCAGGACGATAACCGGATAGTCGAACTGCGCCATGAAGGGCAGCTTCAGCGTCTCGTACGCAGACTGGTGTTTGGCCGCGATGATATAGGGCGTGTCCTTGGGCAGGTTTTCAAGCCCGCGCAGCTCCAGCTTCATCCCCATGACGTATTTTTCGACCAGCGCGATATAGCCCGCATAGATGCGCGAAATCATCGCCGTGCAGCGGCGCGGGGGCAGCACGAATGTC
>DQGU01000150.1:0-3349 GCA_003524565.1 Rhodospirillaceae bacterium | reverse complement strand
TCCAGAACAGCGAGCCGAAGACATACAAAAAGTTAAAAGCGATGGAGCGTATTTTGTCCATATCGGAACAATCCTTTCAGAGCATCCTTCGGGCGGAGGTGATGACCAGCGCGGCAAGATATTTGGAATATTCGCGGATAATCAGATTACGGCTCTGGCTGCTGCGCCACCAGTTGTTGATGTCGAGGCCTTCCGGCACAACCGGCCACGGGCGAATTTTCAGATGCGGCGCGGCGCGCTGCATTTCCAAAAGGGCGCGCTTCATGTGGTAATGGGCGGTGACGAGGTAGAAAGATTTATATTCTTCCGCCTTCATCCATGCGGCCGTTTCATCGGCATTGCCCGCCGTGTCGTCGGCTTCGAAGCCGAGGGCGACGCAGCAGTCGAGGTCGCTTTTATTGCGCTCGCTTTTCCATTGGCTCAGCAGTTCGCGCACCTCAACGCCCTGATAGACGCCGGAGATAAAAAGTTTTTTACCGCGCGATTGCGCCAGCAGGTCAAACCCCACCTGCAAACGATTGCTGCCGCCCGTCAAAACCACAATCGCATCCAGCATGTCCTTGGCGGGCAGCGGGCCCGCGCCTGTGCGCAGGTTTGCATGCTGCGCCGCCTGCGCATCGTTGAAAATGCTGCGCGTAAACCCGTAAAGGCCGGCCAGCCACAGTCCGGCCAGCAAAACAGCGGCAAGGGCGGCCTGCGCGGGGCGCGTCATTTTGGGAAGGTGCGGCATGCGTCGGCGCATCGGTTGTCTCAATCCATCCGGCGCAGGGCGCCAAGGACGGTTTTTTGCGCCGTGAAATGCGCAATCATGGTGCCGATAATCACGGGTGCCGCAACCAGCATGCCCCATTCATGCGGCGACAGGGCGATGTCGGGCAGGATGGCGCTGTCGATGCTGCGCGTTGTGCGGCCGATGGCGTAAAGCGTGCCCAGCATGGCTGCGACGCCCACAATGGCGCCTTTCAGCGTGCCTTTCAGCGTGTAGTGGCGGAACTGGCGGGCGATGTATTCGTCATGCGCGCCAATCATGTGCAGGGTTTCAACTTCGGGGTGGTGAATGGCCAGTTTGGCGCGCACGATGCCGGAAATGGCGACAACAGCCAGCAGCATGATAACGCCCGACAGCATAAAGACGAAAATGCGCGCGGTATTGACCAGTGTGCTGACGTCTTTCAGCGTATCGTCATGCGTATCGATGGTGGCGGCGGGCGCGATTTTGCGGATGTCCTTGGTCAGCGCGGCGATATCCGCCTCCGGCTTGATTTTCATGTCGATAAGGACAGGCAGGGGCAAATCGGCGGGCATGGCGCTGCCGAGCCACGGCTCGATAAGCTTGCGCACTTCTGCGTCTTCGAGTGCGCGGGCGGATATGATATCCGCGTGCTTGCCTGCGAGCGCGACCAGCGCCGCGATTTTATCGTCGAGGGTTTTGCGCGCGGCGCTGCTGTCCTTGTCGCCGTCTTTGTCGGGGGCGGGGGCGCGCAGCTCCACCGTGATGCTGCCGGAAAGGCCGGAGACCCATTTTGCCGTCACGCTGGCAAGGCCGATGTTGACGGCGAAGGCCAGCGTCATGAAAAACACCATCAACCCCGTAACCCAGGCAACCAGATGCGCGCCCGCGCCGGATTCAAGGGCGATGTCATAGCGATATTTCTGGAATACTTTTGCGCCCATGTCATGCGGCCTTCTGGCTTTGCGGCGGCATAATCAGCGTGCCGTTTTCCAGCCGCATTTGCGGGTGGCCGAAACGGCGGATGATGTCGTCGTCGTGGGTGGCGATGATGATGGTGGTACCGTGCTTGTTCAGCTCTTCGAACAGGTACAGGATTTTAATGCCTATTTCAGGGTCGATGTTGCCGGTGGGCTCGTCCGCTACCAGCAATTTCGGGCGGGCAATCACCGCACGGGCAATCGCGACGCGCTGCTGTTCGCCGCCGGACAGCGTGGGGGGCTTTGCTTCCATCTTGTCGCCAAGGCCGACCCATTTCAAAAGCTCGGTCACGTTGCGGCGGGTGTGTTCTTCGCCGACGCCCGCAATGCGCATGGGCAGCGCGACGTTGTCAAAGGCCGAGAGATGGCCGAGCAGCCGGAAATCCTGAAACACCGTGCCAATCTGGCGGCGCATCGCAGGCAGCTGTTCGCGCGGCATGGCGGTGACGTCCTTGCCGAACATGTTGATAAGCCCGCGCGTCGGGCGTTTGCCGAGATAGAGAAGTTTCAAAAGCGAAGTCTTGCCCGCGCCGCTGGCACCGGTCAGGAAATGGAACGAGCCTTTTTGCAGGGAGAAGCTGAGATCGTGCAAAATCTCGGGCCCCGTGCTGTAGCGCAGACCGACGTTGGAGAATGTCACCAGAGACATGAAGCCCGTATCCCTCCAGATGCCCGCCCCCGTGCATAAACCGGACGCGTTTGCTGTGTGATATGCTTGCCTGACCGCCCTCCCGCCGCGGGAAGATTCCGGTAAAACAAAAAATGCAAAATTAATGATTTGCATGCTATCCTTAATCAATATGTTGTGCCACTTTTATTTGTGGACTCACCCCATGATTATCGAAAAACGAAGGCGTCGGCGGGCGGCTTAAAACATGTTTCTGACCTGCGATAAATGCCAGACTGTATGGCGGCTGGATGAAAAACATCTGGCGCTGGGCGGGCGCGTGGTGCGCTGCACGTCCTGCGGCAATACATGGTTTGAAAAGCAGATATTCATCCCCGGCCTGACGCCGGAGCCGGAAGCCGCCGCAGCGGAGCCCAGCTTTAACGATGTGCTTATCGAACAGATGGACGACGGGGCTTCGCGCGCCGTGGCGCCGCTCGATGCGGGCTTTGATATGCCGGCATACGATTACCACCCCGCGGGGCTGGGGCCGAATGCCTTTGGCGCTGCGGTTTTTCTTTTGCTGTTTTTTGTGACGGTCAGCGGAGTTTTCTTGCTGAAATCGCCCTTGGTGGCACATGTGCCGTCCATGACGCGGCTTTATGAGGCTGTCGGTGTTCACTTGCGCGCACCGGGCGAGGGGCTGGCGCTCTCCGCCCTTGCCGCCGACACGGCGGGCACTGTCATGAGCGTGAGCGGCAAGGTGTCGAATACCAGCAAGGAAGAATTGCCTTATCCATCGTTCCGCGTCACGCTGCGCGGGGCGGAGGGGGTATTCCTCAAAGACTGGGCTATCCATTCGCGCCCCGCAACGCTTGCGCCCGGCGAGACGGTGCCGCTAGAATTGAACTTCAAGGATATTCCGCATGGCGGCAGCACCGTTGAAATCAAGGTACTGGGCAGCTGATGGCGCCGGACATTTTAGTTAGAGGTTTTTCATGACAAGCACAGCCGCAGACGAACAGGACAACC
>DQGU01000254.1 GCA_003524565.1 Rhodospirillaceae bacterium | reverse complement strand
GTGCGGTCGGTGATAAATGGCTGGTTGCCGCGGGGCTTGAAGATGGCGCGCGCGTCGTGATCGAAGGCGTGCAGAAAATCCGGCCCGGCGCCAAGGTCAATCCGGTTGCGGCCGGCGCCCCTGACGCGCCTGCCGCAGAACAGGCTGCGCCAGATCATAGGCCCGCGCCCGCCCAAGATAAACAGGAACCCCAAGCACAGCCCGCCGCAGCGAAGCAGGATTAACCTGACGCTTCGTCTTCGCGCCGTTTTCAGTCGGAAGTTTGCACATGTCCAGATTTTTTATAGACCATCCGGTTTTTGCCTGGGTTATCTCCATTGTGATTATGCTGGCGGGTGCGCTGTCTATCATGACGCTGCCGGTCGAACAGTATCCGCAAATCGCGCCGCCGTCGGTGACGATTTCGGCGAGCTACCCCGGTGCTTCTGCCGAAACGCTGGAAAACAGCGTCACGCAGGTGATTGAACAGCGCCTGACGGGTATCGACTTTTTGCGCTATTTCTCCTCCACCAGCGACGGCACGGGTAACGTGCAGGTCACCCTGACGTTCGAGCCGGAAGCCGACCCCGATATCGCGCAGGTGCAGGTGCAAAACAAACTGCAATCCGCATTGCCGCTTTTGCCGCAGGAAGTGCAGCAGCAGGGTGTGGTCGTGAACAAATCCACATCCGGCTTTTTGATGGTCGCGGCCTTTTTCTCTAAAAGCGGGGATACGGACCAGTACAAGATTTCGGATTTGCTGAACTCCCGCATGGTGGACCCGCTCAGCCGCGTGCCGGGTGTGGGCAGCTTGACGGTTTTCGGCCAGCCCTATGCCATGCGCGTCTGGCTCGACCCTAATAAAATGTACAGCTTCAACCTGACGACGGCGGATGTCAGTGCGGCCATTCGCGCGCAGAACGTGGACGTATCGGCGGGGCAGCTGGGCGGCAATCCGGCGGTCGAAGGGCAACAGCTCAACGCCACCATCATGGCGCAATCCAAGCTGCGCACGGCGGATGAATTCGGCGATATTTTGCTGCGCGTGAATACCGACGGCTCGCAAGTGCGTCTGAAAGACGTCGCGCGGCTGGAGCTGGGCGTGCAAAGCTATGACATCGTCGCGCGCTTTAACGGCAAGCCTGCCGCGGGGATGGGTGTCAGTCTGGCGACGGGCGCAAACGCGCTTGAAACCGCCGATAACGTGAAGGCGAAAATTGCCGAGCTGAAAGACTTCCTGCCCGAAGACGTGGATATTTTCTACCCCTACGACACCACGCCCTTCGTGCGCCTGTCGATTGAAAGCGTTATTCATACGCTTATCGAGGCCGTCGTGCTGGTCTTCCTTGTCATGTATTTGTTCCTGCAAAGCTTCCGCGCGACGCTGATACCGACGATTGCGGTGCCGATTGTTCTTTTGGGTACCTTTGGCGTTCTGGCGGCTTTCGGCTTTACCATCAACACGCTGACCATGTTCGCCATGGTTCTGGCCATCGGGCTTTTGGTTGACGACGCCATCGTGGTTGTCGAAAACGTGGAGCGGGTGATGGAAGAAGACGGTCTTTCCCCGCGTGACGCCACACGCAAATCCATGGGGCAGATTACGGGCGCGCTGGTCGGTATCGCGCTGGTGCTGTCTGCGGTTTTCGTCCCCATGGCATTTTTCAGCGGCTCCACCGGTGCGATTTACCGTCAGTTTTCGCTGACCATCGTGTCATCCATGGCGCTGTCGGTGCTGGTGGCGCTGGTTTTGACGCCCGCACTTTGCGCGACTATCCTGAAGCCGCATAAACATGGTCATAGCCTCGCGCGCAAGGGTTTCTTCGGCTGGTTCAACCGCGTGTTCGACCGCAGCAAGCGCGGATACCGCGGCACGTCCGCCTATATGGCGCGCCGCCCTGTGCGTTCGCTTCTTTTGTATGCGCTGGTTATTGGCGGTCTGGTCGCGTTGTTCATGCGTGTGCCGACGTCGTTCTTGCCCGATGAAGACCAGGGTTTGATGTTCGTGCAGGTCACAACGCCCCCCGGCGCAACGACCGAGCGCACGCTGGAAAGCGTCAAGCAAATGGAAAAATACTTCCTCGAAGACGAAAAAGAATCCGTCACCAGTGTGTTCAGCGTTGTCGGTTTCAACTTCGCGGGGCGCGGGCAGAATTCCGCCATGGGCTTCGTGCGCCTGAAAGACTGGGACGAGCGCACGCGCGACGACCAGAGCGTTTTCGCCCTGTCTGAAAAGGCCATGGCGAACCTGTCGAAAATCAAGGATGCGATGGTGTTTTCTTTCTTCCCGCCCGCCATCCGCGAATTGGGCAACGTCGCCGGTTTCAACCTGCAGCTGGTGGACCAGGCAGGCCTTGGGCACGAGGCGCTGATGGCCGCGCGCAACCAGTTCATGGGCACGGCAAGTCAGAGCCCGCTTCTGGTCGGCACGCGCCCCAACGGCCTCGACGACGTGCCGCAGTACAAGGTCGATGTGGATAGGGAAAAGGCGAGCGCGCTCGGCATTTCCATTGCCGACATCAACGCGACGCTGCAAACCGCATGGGGTTCTTCCTACATCAACGACTTCCTGCATGATGGCCGCATTAAACGTGTTTACATGCAGGGTGATGCGCCCTTCCGCATGCTGCCCGAAGATGTGAACAAGTGGTATGTGCGCAACGGCAGCGGGCAGATGGTGCCTTTTTCCACCATCGCTTCCGCTCACTGGACGTTCGGCTCGCCCAAGCTGGAGCGTTATAACGGCATTTCATCGCGTAACATGAACGGCTCGCCCGCACCGGGCGTCAGCTCCGGCGCGGCGATGGCGGAGGTTGAGCGTATCGCCAAAACCCTGCCCGCAGGGATTGGTTACGAATGGACAGGCCTGTCATACGAGGAACTACAGGCGGGCGCGCAAACAGGCATGCTGTATGCGATTTCGCTGCTGGTTGTATTCCTCTGCCTTGCGGCGCTGTATGAAAGCTGGTCTGTGCCGTTTTCGGTCATGATGGTCGTGCCGCTCGGGATTGTCGGCGCGGTCGGGGCGACCTATGCGGCGGGGCTTACCAACGACGTTTATTTTCAGGTCGCGCTTTTGACCACCGTCGGTTTGACGGCCAAGAACGCCATTCTTATCGTGGAATTTGCCAAGGAGCTGTATGAAGACCAAGGCAAAGACCTGTTCGAAGCGGCCATGACCGCCGCCGAAATGCGCCTGCGCCCGATTATCATGACGTCTATGGCGTTTATTCTGGGCGTGACGCCGCTGGCGGTTTCGTCCGGGGCGGGGTCGGCCAGCCGCAACGCCATCGGCATCGCCGTTATCGGGGGGATGGCATCGGCGACGTTTATTGCTATTTTCTTCGTGCCGATGTTCTTTGTGATTATCAAACGCATCTTTGCCAAAAAATCCGGCGGCACGGCAGACGTAACAACTGATGAAAATGCGGAGAGCAGCCCCCATGCGTAAACAACCCTTCATCGCGGCGCTGATGCTGACCACCTTTCTGGGCGGCTGCAACATGATACCCGAATATCTGCGTCCGGCATCGCCGGTGGCGGCGGCATGGCCTTCGGGCGCGGCCTATCAGGCGCCGGCGGAGCTGGCGGCAAAAAGCGCGGTTGAGACGGGGTGGCAGGAGTTTTTCCGCTCCCAGAATCTGCAACGCCTGATTGGCGCGGCGCTTGAAAACAACCGCGACCTGCGCGTGGCGGCGCTGAATGTGGAGGCGGCGCGCGCGGCCTACCGCGTGCAGCGTGCCGAGCTTGTGCCGTCGGTGCAGGCGGGCACGGGCATGTCGCGTCAGGGCGTGCCCGAAAACGCCAGCAGCACGGGGCGCGATGCCATTTCGTCGCAATATACCGCGAATGTCGCAACCACGGCGTTTGAACTGGACGTCTTCGGCCGTATCCGCAGCCTGAACGAAAAGGCGCTGCAGGATTATCTGGCCACGGACGAAGCGCGCAAATCCGTGCAAATCGCACTGGTGGCCGAAGTTGCCAATGCCTACCTGAGCCTGCTGGCCGATGAAAAGCTGCTGAAACTGACCGAAGAAACGCTGGCCGCGCAGCAGGAATCTTTTACGCTGATTGAACGCAGTTTTGATGCGGGTATCGGCTCCCAGCTGGATGTGTCGCAGGCACGCACGTCGGTTGAAACGGCGCGCACCAACCTTGCGCAATATAAACGCCGCGTGGCGCAGGATAAAAACGCGCTGGCGCTGCTGGTCGGCGCGGCGGACGTGACGGTCGATACGGCGAATGAAACGCTCGACGATACGCTTATCATGGAAAACCTGCCCGCAGGTCTGCCGTCGGATGTTCTTTTGAACCGTCCGGATGTTTTGCAGGCGGAATATACGCTCAAAGGCGCCAATGCCAATATCGGCGCGGCGCGCGCGGCGTTTTTCCCGCGTATCAGTTTGACGGGCTCGCTGGGTCTTGCCAGCTCCAGCCTTTCCGACCTGTTCAAATCAGGCAGCGGCCTTGCGTGGAGCTTCGCGCCGCAACTGACGGTGCCGATTTTCGAAGGCGGGGCGAATGTCGCCAACCTTGAACTGGCCGAAACGCAGCAGAAAATTGCGGTGGCATCGTATGAAAAGGCCATCCAGACCGCTTTCCGCGAAGTCGCGGACGAACTGGCGGCGCGCGGCACCTATAGCGACCAGTTGCAGGCGCAATCCGCGCTGGTCGGCGCCACGCAAAACGCATACGACCTGTCGCAGCTGCGCTATAAGCAGGGGGTGGATAGCTACCTCAACGTGCTGGATGCGCAGCGCTCGCTCTACAGCGCGCAGCAGGGTGAAATTCAGGTGCAGCAGCAACGCCTGAGCAATCTGGTCACGCTTTATAAAACGCTGGGCGGCGGCTTGAAATAAAGCCTATTCCTGCGCGGGCAGTTCTTCTGCGCTTACGTCTTCAAGGTTGGCGCCTGATTTCATGGGCTCGAGCGCGTAATTCCATGCGCTACCTTCCGCGGTGATGCAGGCGGTCAAATCCTGCGCGACGGTGATGGATACCCATTCGCGGCGCACATTGCTGACAAACCACATGTGCACCGTGCCGCCGTTATCGACGGCATCGGCCAGATAACCAAGGCGGCGCTGGCCGACGATGATTTTCAGCAAATCTTCAAGGCTCTGGCACGGCACCGCGTTTGCGGGGGCGGTGTCTTGTTTTTTCTTGGCGGCTTCGGCCGCTTTTTTTTCTGCTTTTTTGCGCAGGGCTTCTTCTTCGGCGGCCAGTGCGGCGGCGCTGTCCTCGACGCCGATGCGGCCACCTGTGGAAAGACCTTGGTTAGTATTGGTCATGCGGCGTCCGGCGCGCACCCTGTATTCCTTGAGGTAAGGGTCTTCGCTGCTGGCGGAGCTTTGCGCGAAAGCAGGGGCGGGGCTGAGCGCGGCGGGCATGAAAAACCCGCCCGCACAGAGCGCGAGAAAAACACAAGGGACAAGTGCGAGAAGGGGGCGCATCAGGTTTCCGTCCCGCCGACGGTGAGGCCGTCGATACGCAAGGTGGGCTGGCCGACGCCGACGGGCACGCTCTGGCCTTCTTTGCCGCAGGTGCCGATGCCGTCGTCGAGTTTCATGTCGTTGCCGACCATTTTGACTTTGGTCAGCGCATCCGGCCCGTTACCAATCAGCGTGGCGCCTTTGACCGGTGCGCCGATTTTGCCGTTTTCAATCAGGTAGGCTTCGGATGCTTCGAACACGAACTTGCCGGAGGTGATATCAACCTGACCGCCGCCGAAATTCACGGCATAAAGGCCTTTTTTGACGGAAGACAGAATTTCGTCGCGGCTATGCCCGCCGTTCAGCATCACGGTATTGGTCATGCGCGGCATGGGGTGGTCGGCGTAGCTTTCGCGGCGGCCGTTGCCGGTGGATTTAACGCCCATCAGGCGCGCGTTCATGCGGTCCTGCAAATAGCCGACCAAAATACCGTCTTCGATAAGCACGTTGCGCTGTGACGGCGTGCCTTCGTCATCGATGGTGATGGAGCCGCGGCGGTTCGGCAGTGTGCCGTCGTCAACGACGGTGACGCCGCGCGCGGCGACCTGTTCACCGATAAGGCCGGAGAAGGCGGAGGTCAGCTTGCGGTTGAAATCACCCTCCAGCCCGTGGCCGATGGCTTCGTGCAGCAAAATGCCCGGCCAGCCTGCGCCCAGCACCAGCGTCATTTCACCCGCCGGGGTCGCAACGGCGTCAAGGTTCACAAGCGCCTGACGGAAGGCTTCGTCCACCGCGCTTTTCCATGTGCGTTCGTCAAAAATGCTTTCATAGCTATAGCGCCCGCCCATGCCGTGATAGCCGTCTTCCATGCGGCCATTCGCGTCTTCGACGTAAACAGACACGTTCATGCGCACCAGCGGGCGCACATCGGCGGTTTTTTCGCCGCCCGCGCGCAAAATCTGCACGGCTTTCCACGATGCGGCCAGCTGCACGGATACCTGTTTCACGCGGCTGTCTTTCTGGCGGGCATAGGCGTCGATGTCCTGCAGCAGCTGGACTTTCTTCTCGAACGGGATTTGCAGCAGCGGGTTGTCGTCGCTGTAGAGCTGGTGATTGGTTTTTTGCGGCGCGATATCCATTTTGCCGCCATAGCCCTGTGCGACGCTGCGCACGGTATCGCCCGCGCGGGCGATGGCTTTTTCGCTCATCTCGCTGGAATGGGCATAGCCGAAGGTTTCGCCCGCAACGGCGCGCAGGCCAAAGCCCATGTCTGTATCATAGGTGCAGGTTTTCAGGCGGCCGTCGTCCCAGCTGAAAAATTCGGACTGGACGTATTCAAGATACAGCTCCCCGTCGTCGGCTTCGGTCAGGTTCTGCGTGACCAGACGCTCCACCGCGGCGGGGTCCATCTGGTTCTTGGCATAGAACAGGTCGTCGGTTGTTTTGACGTGCGAGGGCATGCGGCAGATTCCTTTTGTGTCCAAGGCCTTAAAATAGCATTCGCCCGCAAAAAGGCGAGAATAAAGCGGAAACATGACCATAAAAGGCGCAGGGAAAGCCCGCGCGCGGACGTATTACAGCATGAAGCGGCACGCAGAGGCCGCCATTTTTGAAGAATGTATTATTCGGGAGAACTCACATGCTTTGGGAATTACTGGGCTCGGACAAGCGGGTCGAAGATGCGCTCGTCCGGCAAATGGGCAAAGATTACGATATTTCACCAAAAGAGCTGAAACCCCGCGCGGCGGACAATTTCCGCGCTGCAGCAGAGCCGCCTGCCGAAATCACCGCCACATTGCGCTACCGCACGCCCCGTGCCTGAGGGCGCATAAAGGCTCCCGCGCCCTGAGGGCGCATAAAGGCTTTTGTCCCTTGCCGCTTCTGGTCTAGTATTCTTCAGGAGCGTTCAAAAAAGGGAGCCCCAATGAGCAGCACAGAGCATCGCGCCAAGGCGTTACATCTGGTTGCCGCCGCCGCCAAGGGCGATGCGGACGGGGTGCGCAGCGCCATCGAAGACGGGGCGGACATCCACTTTGAACAAGACCTGCCCCTGCGCAGCGCCGCCTTTACCGGCCATCTGGAGTGCATGAAAATTCTGGTCGCTGCCGGTGCGGATGTGGGGGCGCAGTTTCACGAAGCGCTGTTCGTGGCCGCCAAGGCGGGTGATGCCGTGATGGTCGATTATCTTATCGACAACGGCGGCGATACCGATATCGTTATGAAATTTCACGATAAAAGGCTGGATACAGCCAGCCGTGACCTTTTGCTGGGGCGGGGGCTGCGTGATTCTTTTGAAAAAGCCAAGCAACATCAAAGCGTTATTGACGAGCTGGCCGATTCTGCGCACCGCGAGGGCTTGAAATTCCGCCACCGCCCGCCGGCGCCGTAATCGAATCTTTTATACAATTCAACAGCTTATTCCTGTACAGCTGTTAATGGGGGTTGACTTTAACTTTCTATTAACATAATGTACGCGCAGATTTTACGGTGCGCCGTCACTGCAAGGAATGCAGGGCGAAACAAAAACCAAAAAGAATTTTTCGGCGGCCTTATCGAAGCTAAGGAGAAATGAAATGTTCTGGAGATGGTTCGTATCCGACCGCAAGGTTCTGGAGCAGCTGGTGCAGTCCGGCGAGAGTTACGACATTTGCCCCAATACCCTGCAGGCACCCGCCAACAGCGATGACGCCGCACCTTTGGACGTCAACGGCAAACCTGCCCTGACGCTGTGGCGTGACTATAAATATACTCAGGAAGAAACCGACATCAAAATCGACGAATACTGGGAAAGTGTCTCCGCTAACAAAGGCCGCTAAGGCAATCCATAAAACAATATAGGTACCTGCGCTCCGGCGCATGCGGCATTGCCGCAGTTTTTGGCGTTTTTTGCCGCGTACCGTTCAGCATTGAGTGACTTTGACCGTTGCTCTAGAATCCCCGCAGATTAACTTCTGTGGGGATTCGCCTTTATGTCCGAGCTTGCCACCCGTCTGTCCGCGTCATCCGCCGAATTTCAGGCCAACCGCGACGCCATGCAAAAAATCGTCGATGATTACAAGACGCAGCTGGCCGGTATCCAGCAGGGCGGGGACGAAACCGCGCGCGCCAAACATCTCGCCCGCGGCAAAATGTTGCCGCGCGACCGCGTGCGCAACCTTATCGACCCCGGTTCCCCGTTTCTTGAATTTTCCGCCTTCGCCGCGCATGGCGTTTACGGCGACAACGTGCCCGCCGCTGGGATGATTTCCGGCATCGGCCGCGTATCGGGGCAGGAATGCGTCATCGTCGCCAACGATGCAACGGTGAAGGGCGGGACGTATTACCCGCTGACGGTTAAAAAACATCTGCGCGCGCAGGAAATCGCGCAGCAGAACAATCTGCCCTGCGTTTATCTGGTCGATAGCGGCGGCGCGTTTTTGCCGCTGCAGGATGAAGTCTTTCCGGACAAGGAACACTTCGGCCGCATTTTCTACAATCAGGCGAATATGTCCGCGATGGGCATTCCGCAAATCGCGGCGGTCATGGGCAGCTGCACGGCGGGCGGCGCCTATGTGCCCGCGATGTCCGATGAATCTATCATTGTCAAAAATCAGGGCACGATTTTCCTTGGCGGCCCGCCGCTGGTGAAGGCCGCGACGGGCGAAGAGGTTTCCGCCGAAGATTTGGGCGGCGCGGATGTACATTGCCGCAAATCCGGCGTGACCGACCATTACGCGCAAAACGACGGGCATGCGCTGTCCATCGTGCGCCGCATTGTGGGCAACCTCAACCGCACCAAAAACGTCGGCCTTGCCGTCAAAAGCGCGGCAGAGCCGAAATACGACCCCGCCGAAATCTACGGCATCATCCCGCAGGACAGCCGCAAGCCGTTTGACGTGCGCGAGATTATTGCCCGCATCGTCGATAACAGCGAATTTGATGAATTTAAAAAACTCTATGGCGAAACGCTGGTCTGCGGCTTCGCGCATTTGTTCGGCTATCCTGTCGGCATCATCGCGAATAACGGCATTCTGTTTTCGGAAAGCGCGCTCAAAGGTGCGCATTTCGTCCAGCTTTGCTGCCAGCGCGGCATTCCGCTTATTTTCCTGCAAAACATCACGGGTTTCATGGTCGGCCGCGCCTACGAAGCCGGCGGTATCGCCAAGGACGGCGCAAAGCTGGTGCATGCCGTTTCCTGTGCGCAGGTGCCGAAGCTGACGGTGTTGATTGGCGGCTCTTTCGGTGCGGGCAATTACGGCATGTGCGGGCGCGCGTTCAATCCGCGTTTCCTCTGGACATGGCCGAACAGCCGCATTTCCGTCATGGGGGGGGAGCAGGCGGCGAGCGTCCTTGCGCAGGTCAAAAAAGACGCCATGGCCGCGAAAGGCCAAGTCTGGCCGGCCGCCGAAGAAGACGCATTCAAAAAACCCATCCGCGAACAATACGAAACCCAAGGTCACCCGTATTACGCCAGCGCGCGCCTGTGGGACGATGGCATCATCGACCCCGCCGATACGCGCATGGTGCTGGGTCTGTCGCTGTCGGCGGCACTGAACGCGCCCATCGGCAAGCCGCAATTCGGCGTATTCCGGATGTAGCGCATGTCAAAACCGGTCAAGTTTTTCGTCATTGCCGAGTTTTTTTATAACCTCGCCATCCCCGCGGCGCGCAGCCGCAAGATGATATCGCTGGCCGATGCCGCCAAGGTGCCCGAAGAATACAAAGCCGAATATCTGGCCTATCAAAACGCCATATTCTGTTTTACGGGCGGTATTCTGCTGGTGTTGATTATACCGATGATTTTTACCCTTGTGGCGGCGGTGGCGCTGGGCATTTACGGCTACCGGCAGGCGGAAAAAATTTATCCGTCGCTGGCGTATAATATCGCATCGCTGCTGCCCGCGAAGGGCGGCAAGGAAGCCATGGCCGCCTATCTGGCGCAGCAGAATTTGAAAGAGCAAACAGGCAGCGACAGCACGCAGGATACGGACGGCGCAGAAGACGACGTTTGGCTGAAGCCCCGCCTTGCCGAAAAGGACGCCGCCGAAAAAACGCAGAGCGAAAAATGGGGCAAGCGCGGCGAGGTTATTTCCGGCAGCGGCCCGTGGATGGTCTATGTGATAGACGAAACAGGGGCGGAGCGCCGTCTGCCGCGCCGTTTCGAAGACGAAACCGCCGCGCAGCGCCATGCGGATTTGCAGCAGGCCACGTCGCGCGGCAAAATCCAGCACAGCGGCGTGATTTACGCGCCGGAAAATTAATTCGGGCTATTTTTATTTCTCTGGAGTAGGCCTTCTCTTTTTTGTCATACCGGCCTGCGCCGGTATGACGCAGCGCGTAATATAAGAGATAGCGGCATTGAGCTGTTATCAGAAAATCAGGGGGTGTGTTTGCCCGTGGCAATCTTGGCGGTGGGGGCGGAGGCGAGGGGCATCGCGTCTTGTTTCGGCGCAGCGGGCAGGCCTTTTACAATCATGCCGTCCGGCTGTTTTTCGCTCCAGTAATGCGCTTCGATACCGTCGGCGCCGATGCCATGTTTTTTGACGGCTTCGGCGAGGCTTTGGGCATTCATGACCTGTCCGTTCATGTCGTGGCGGGCGCTGAGAAACGCTTCCTTGCCTTGCAGCAGCAAATGATTACCCATGCTGTCGCCAAAGGTAAAACTGAATTTTGAAAGGTCGGCTTTTTCCAGCGGCACAACCAGAACGTCGTTGCCGCGGCCGGATGTCATGGCTTTTAAAACGGTGTCCGGGTCGTTGGTAAAGGCGAAGAACACGGGGTTTTTGCGTTCCATACCCACGCCGTCCAGTTCGGACGCGCTGCGGCGCAGCCAGTCGTCTGCTTCCTTGCGTTCCTGATAATAGGCGGCTTGCGGGCGGTTGCCGTTTTCATCCGCAGGGCCGGAGCCGCGGTGCGGATGTATTTCTTCCATTTTTTTCACGGCGGCTTCGGGGGGCAAGTCCATCAGGGAATCCATGCTGCCCACGTCTGTGCTGTTGCTGAAACTGCGCAGCAGATACCAGCCTTGCAGCGCATCGCGTACGGCGGGCGCATCGGGCTTGGTGGTTTCTTCACCCAGATTTCCAAACTTGCTTTTCAACCGGTGTTCCGCGCTGGTTAACAAATTATTAAGGAAGATATGCTCTATTATAGCAAATAGAGGGCGGAGGCGCAAGAAATCGGCATCTACACCTCCACCTACGTGGATGCCCTGGGGCTGATCTTCCCTGACGACCAGTGGGGCGAGAACTTCCTGCTGGCCGACCTGCCGGCCGGCCCCTACATCGTGGAAGCCTCCATCAACGGCAAGACCTACCGGCAAGAGATCGTGATCCGGGCTGGCGAGATGACCTGGATGGAGATGAGGACAAATGATGAGTGATGAGTGATGAGT
>DQGU01000003.1:4565-5357 GCA_003524565.1 Rhodospirillaceae bacterium | reverse complement strand
GTCTTTCAGCATGGTGTTGAAAATTTCGCACGCGCGGCCAAGGTCGCGGGACGTGAAGGACATGTCGCTCATCTGTTTGATGATGGGGCGCGCGTCAAACGATTTGATGTCGATGTGCTTGACGGGCTTGGACAGCAGCGCCGCCTTGCGGTTGCTTTTCGGGTGCGGCTTCACGGCCTTCAGCGCCGGTTTGGCAGCTTTGGGCGCGGATGCCTTTTGGGCGGGCTTCATCTTGACCGTTTTCAGGTTTTTCATCGTAGGTCTCTCTTTCCGGAGAAAAAATCTGCGGCGTGGCGCGCGGCCTTACGCGAGGCAGAGTTCTTGGGAATCCGTCGTTTCGGTGGTGCTGTCATACATCGAAATCATCGGCGGCGTCGCGACGGAGACAGTCTCGTGCGCGTCGAAGCCGTTGAAGCCGGTGCGCATGGCGTTGCCATACGCGCCCAGCTGGCCGATTTCGATGTAATCCCCCTCCCCGACATTGTCGGGCAGATAGAAGGGGCCGGGCATGTAATCGATGCTGTCGCACGTCGGTCCGTAGAAACGGAACGGCTTCAGCGCCGATTTTCTGCCGCTTTTGCCGGCGGGTGTGTTGCCCGCGGCTTGTGCCGCATCCGGCGTCGGACGGATAAGACGAACCGGATAGCGGAAACCCATGTGGCCTGCGTCGAACAGGCTGCCATAAGTGCCGTCATTGATGTAAAGCACATCGCCCTTGCGCAGCTCTACCTTGACGATAACGGAGGTGCTTTCGGCGACCAGCGCACGGCCGGGCTCGCACCAGAATTCATA
>DQGU01000003.1:0-4202 GCA_003524565.1 Rhodospirillaceae bacterium | reverse complement strand
ACAGCCGTGCGCGGCATCTGGCGCATGATGTCGCCGCAAAGGCCGAGGGCGGTGACATAGGCTTCGGGGTTCATGGTCTGGGAGCCCACATGGAAGCAGATGCCCAGGCGCGCCGATACCTTGCGCGCGGCGCGCAAAAGCGCGACGGCCTGCGCGGGCAGGCAGCCGAATTTGTCGCTGAGCGGCATTTCGGCATTCACGTTGGGCACGGCGAGGCGCAGCAAGAGGCCGAGGTCCTTGCTGTTGCCGGTCGTGGCGACGATTTTGTCGAGCTCCGCGAGGCTGTCGAAAGAGAAATCGCGCACGCCATAGTCGAAATAGGCGTGTTCGATGGCATGGCGGCTTTTGACCGGGTGCATGAACGCGATATGCGCGCCCGGGCAAAGCGTGCTTACCTGCTGGATTTCCGGCAGCGATGCGGCATCGAAATGACGGACGCCGGCCTCAAACAGGCCGGTCAGCACAAAAGGGTCGGGGTTCGCTTTGACAGCG
Source organism: Rhodospirillaceae bacterium (assembly GCA_003524565.1). Lineage (GTDB taxonomy): Bacteria > Pseudomonadota > Alphaproteobacteria > Micavibrionales > UBA2020 > UBA2020. The sequence goes on along the minus strand of DQGU01000003.1, from coordinate 3,710 downwards.
TAAAGGGTTTTGCCGGGAAAATTTTGCAAAAACCACTGCGCCGCACTTTTCAGTGCCGCGGGGCGAAAGCAGGTTACTGGAACTTCGGGGCGCGAACGTCGCACCACCTCTTCCGGACCGTCGTAATCTTCCATTGCATAGAAACCCTGTTCACGTTGTTCTTGCTTAGAGGGCATCCGGCTCGTCGGGTGCCGGCGACAAGGTTTGGCGCGCCGGTCGAATCGCGTTTGCGCGACCCTCATAATTTCAGGTTATATGCAGATTCGATTTTTTGTAAAGATTTTTCCCCCCGCACGGCGGCTCAGGGGTACGCAGGGGGACATTCATCCGCCAGCGTTGCGCATCTGCATCACTTCAGGGGTTACTTGGGCGGCGGCGGCGCGGTCGCACCTTGCGCCGCAGCAGGCAGGCGCAGCGTGACGCCGTGGCGGCTGTTGGCGGCGCTGAAGTCGTAGGCGTCGGTCGCCATCAAGACCAGCTCGATGCGCAGGCGCGACAGCTGCTCGTGCTTCACCTCTACACTTTGTCCGGCCTCTATGCCGCGCTGCAGGCCTTGTTTGAGGTGCCCGTAGGCATAGACGAGGCTCTCGACGGTAATCTCTCCGCGCTGGCGCAGGGCTTCGCGCTCCAGCGTCTGGCGGGCGTCCCATGTGCCGATGCCTTTTCTGATGCGCTCGCCCTTCTGCGCGGCGTCTGCGGGGGCGGGCGTCCAGCCGCCGCGGTCAATCATGGCGGAAACGTCTGCCATGCGCTGGTTGTAATAGGTCTGAAGGGGGTTCGCGGGGGCGGGGCGCGCACCGTCCAGCGTATTGTCCAAAAGGTTTCCGAGTGCGGCCTGCAACCGCGGCTGGGTCAGGCCGTTGTCGTCGGTCAGTTTGAAATAAAGCTGCCGTGCCGCATCGTCCCCCGTCTTGCGAAAGGTATCGAGTCCGACGGCGTTGATATGTTTTTCAAGCGCTTTCAGCACCGCGACGGTATTGTGCTCGGTGTCCATCTCCGTCGGCCCTGCACGCCAGGCGATAATGTGGCGCAAAATGGCGGGCGATGTCCCGGCGCGTATCATGTCGCCGGCGGCCGCAACGTCGGCGAGGCCTTCTTGCAGGTTAATGGATGCCAGCGCGCGCTGGGCGGGCAGGCTGGCCTGTACGTCGCGCAGGCTGCGGCTTTCGTTCAGTGCCTTTTTCTCGTCGTCCGTCGCGCCGTAAACACCGTCGAGGCAGTGCCAGCCTTCATGCAGGTTCAGATAATCTTCCATCTGCCGTGCCGTCAGGCCGGGGATGGCATAGGGCTTGTCATGTTCGGGGGCGGGGATGATGACGCAGGTTGCGGGCTCTGCCCCCGGCTTTTGCATCGACGCCATAGGTGCCTGTGTAAACGTGCCCGTGCCGCCCGCTGTGACCATGGTGTCTTTGAGCAGCGGGGTAATGAAGGCCAGACGGTCGTCATGCACCTGCCCGTGGCGCGCGGCGACGCGGAGGCGTATCATTTCCCCAAGGTCGCCATCCAGAATGACGTTCAGGTCAATCTCGGCAGGGTTCAGGACGACCACGCTATTATGGCGTTTATTGTCCCCGCCGGAGGTCTTGAGGTATTGGTTCAGGCGCTCTTCCAGCTGCGTCAGGCGCGCGCCGTATCCGGCAGGGTCACTGGCGCGTAGAAGGTCGGTGAATTTGCTGCGGGCGCTGTCTTGCAGCTGCGCCTGCACGGCATAAGCATCGATGGGCATGAAGCCGTCGTTGTCTTTTGCCGCCGCCGTCTGCGCGGACGCGCCGCCGCCAGCCGCGATGGCAAAAGCCGCAAAGCCATGCGCGAAGGCTTTGTTAAAAGCCTTCCGGAGCGGGTGCTGCGTATGGGTGTCAGGGGTGGACAATCCGGCCTGCCGTTTCATGGTTTGAAGATGACAAGCACATTATAGCCGGAAACGGTACAAAACAGGTTAAAATTCTGGTGTTTTCCGGGCGTGAGCCTAGCGGCGGGGGATTTTGTAGCCCGTTTGGGGGCAGCCGCAGCCGTCATGTCCTGCCGGCGTGTTTTGCAAGTTCAGGTTTTCGCCGCCTGCATTCGGCGTGCCAGCGGTGCGCTGCTTGCCTGCGGGGGCGGACGACATCGGGGCGGGGGCGTTTTCCGGCTTGGGTTTGGGCTGGCCAATGTCCGCCGCGCGGCCGCGCGCCAGCAGGTCTTTTTCGGCGGCTTCGATATCCACGCCGTATTTTTCGTTGGCGGTAACGTAATCGACACCCTGCACATAAAGGACGAACAGGCTTTTCACCAGCGCCATTTTTTCGCGCGCGAGGCGTGCCTCGGCCTCTTCGCCGAACAGCTGGCCGTGCAGTTCGTTCTGTATCTTGCCATAGCTGCGGATGAGAGTTTCCGGCGTGATTTTGCCGCCGTCTGCAATCGCGCCCTGTTCAAGTCGGTCAATCGGTTTCCAGTCCATCAGCGCCTTGCGCAGGGAGATATCGGGCGGCGTCAGGACGGCGATAATATCGCGCATGACCTGCTGCGGCACGGCGGGCTTCAGGATTTCTTCGGCATAGGCGATGCCTGCGGCGGTGTCGGAGCCCGCGGGGGCGGCGGCGCGCTGTGTTGCGCGTACCGTCACGTCCGCCTTCAGGTATTCGGCCATCGCCAGCAGTTTTGCGGGCGTCAGCGCCGTGGCGTCGTTTACTTCGAAATAAAGGTCGCGTGCGGCGGCGGGCGCCATCTCGCGGAAGGCGTCGATGCCCATGCTGTCGATGCGTTGTTTGAGCAGGTTCAGCCCGGGGACGGAGTAATGCAGGTAGTCGTGGCCGACTTCGTTCTGCCGCCAGCCGATGGTGTGGCCGATGATGGCGGGGTCGTGGCCGCGGCGTATCATATCGCCCAGCGCCGCGATGTCGGCCAGGGCTTCCTTGTGATGGATGACGCTGGCGCCGCCGCGCAAATCGGCGTTTTCAATCAGGCTTTTCAGGCTGCGTGGGCTGTTTTTTTGCAGCGCTTCCAGCTGCGCCTCCGTCATGCGGTAGCGGCTGTCGAGGCAGTGCCAACCTTCATGCGTATTGGTGAATTCGATTTTCTGCGCCTTGGTCAGGCCGGGCACGTCGAAAAGCAGGCCGTGGTCGGACGACGGAATGATAAGGCAGGGGCGCGCCGCCTGCTCCGACATGTTCGGATAGGCGGAGGGGTTTTGTGTATAGCCGGGCGCGCCCGCTTCGGAGGTGAAATCGCGCACGGCATTGCCCGCGGCGGCGTCGATGGTCGATTCAGGCAGCGCGCGGCCATGCTTGGCCACTTCCTGCGCAATCGCCTGCTGCGCGGACAGCCCAATCGACAGGGCGACGTCGATTTTGGACGGGTCGAGCACCACAATCGTATTGTGCATCGCCGTGTCGGCGCGGTTGAGATAGGTGTTCAGGCTGTCTTGCAGCGTTTGCAGCTTGCCGGAATAGGCGGTCTGCGCATCGTCTGCCAGCTCGGGGTAGCGCGTTTGCGCATCGGTTAGCAGAATGGCGCGGATTTGTGCGCGGCGCTGGACTTCTGCGGGCGGCAGGGTGCGGCGCGGGCCGACCTCGACCGTATCGACCTGCGCGGTGATGGTGTCTTGCGGCACTACCGGTGCGGCCTGTGCGGGGGCTTGGCCGCTGACGCCCGTCGCGCAGCCGCTGATAAGCGCCGCGCCCAGAAGCATGGTCGAAAAGCGTTTGCGCGCCGCTTTCGCAAAGGAAGCGGAG
>DQGU01000122.1:8781-10167 GCA_003524565.1 Rhodospirillaceae bacterium | reverse complement strand
GGTCGAAACGACCGTCAGGGTGAAATCGAGGCTACCGCCTTTGACCGTGTTGATTTTCAGGCCGTTCAGCTGGTCAGACGTCAGCGACCAGTCACCGTTTGCAAGCTTGGTACCTGCAGACAGCGTATAGCCGGACGGTACGCCCTTGATGATGACGCTGTCGATTTTTTCGCTGCCGTCATTGTCTTTGACAGACGTTGCGATGTTGAGCGCAATCGCCGTGCCTTCGTTGCCCGTACCCGCAGATGCGGACAGGTTCGGCGCATCGGCAACCGCATCGACATAAACGTTGGTCGTCGCATTCGCGCTGGCCGTGGAGCCGTTGGTCTGCGTTGCGGTGACGTTCACGCCAATGCCGGTCAGGTCGGCATCGCTGTCAGCCGGCGGTTTCAGCGTCGGGCCGCCGTTGAAGGATGCACCCGGTGCCAGCGTAATCGACCAGGTTTTGGTCGCCGCATCGTAGGTGCCGCCGTTGAGGTTGGTAATCGTCCAGCCCGCCGCCGTATCGATACCCGTGACTTTAATCGTCAGGGTTTCGGTCGCGCTGTTGGGCGAGGTTTCGATTTTCAGCGCAACACCCGAAGAATCTTCCTTCGTCCAGACGTCGGTGACTTTCAGGTTCGGCGTATCCGCCAGCGGGTCAAGCGTGACCTTGATGGTTTTGGTCGCCGTTGCCGTGTTGTCGGTGAAGTCGTTTTCAGCATTGGCCGGGTTGCCCGCCGCGACTTGCTCTTTCGCGGTGGAGGTCACGGTCAGCGTGAAGTTGAGCGAACCGCCCGGGGTGGTGATAAGCTTCAGGCCGTTCAGCTGGTCAGACGTCAGTTTCCATGTGCCGTCCGCCTGTTTGGTACCGGCAGAAAGGCTATAGTTCGCGGGAACGCCGCTGATGACCACGCTGTCGATTTTTTCGCTGCCATCGTTGTCGTTGACGGAGGTTGCGATATTGAGCGCAATCGCCGCACCTTCATCACCGCCAGCGTTGCTGGTGGTCAGGTTCGGCGCATCGGCAACCGCATCGACGAAGATATTCGCGTCTTTGGTCACAGAAGCCGTATCCGTACCATCCGTAGAGGTCGCGGTGACTTTGAGGCCGGTCATGTCGAGGTCGCTGTTGGCAGGTGCCTTGAACGTCGGGCCGCCGGAGAAGTTTGCACCCGGCGCCAGCGTAATCGACCACGTCTTGGTCGCGGCGTCATAAGTGCCGCCCGCGAGGTTCGTAATCGTCCAGCTGGGGTCGATGTTTTCGATTTTCACCGTCAGCGTTTCGCTCGGGTCGGTCAGTTTCGCATCGATTTTCAGTTGTGCGCCCGCCGCGTCTTCCTTCACCCAGACGTCTTTTACATCCAGCGTCGGCGCATCGGCCACGCCTTTGATGCTAACGCTCAG
>DQGU01000122.1:561-8498 GCA_003524565.1 Rhodospirillaceae bacterium | reverse complement strand
CGTGGTCAGCGTGACTTGCTCTTTCGCGGTCGAGATAACTTGCAGCGTGAACGTGCCGGACCAGTTTGCGGGCGGGTTGATTTTCAGCCCTGCCAGCTGGCCTTCCGTAAGGCTCCAGTCGCCATTCGCAAGCTTGGTGCCCGCCGTCAGCGTGAAGCCGTCCGGCAGACCTTTGATAACAACGCTGTCGATTTTTTCGCTGCCGTCGGTGTCTTTGACGGACGTTGCGATGTTCAGCGCGATTTGCGTGTCTTCGTTACCCGAAGCGTTGTCCGCCGTCAGGTTCGGCTTGTCGGCAACCGCGTCCACGAAAATATTCGCATTTGCGGAAACGCTTTCGGACTGGCCTTGGCTGTTGGTCGAAATTGCAGTGACTTTGAGACCGCTCATATCGAGGTCGCTATCGCCGGGCGGTTTGAACGTCGGGCCGCCGGAGAAGTTTGCGCCCGGCGCCAGCGTAATCGACCACGTTTTGGTCGCAGCGTCATAAGTGCCGCCCGCGAGGTTCGTAATCGTCCAGCTGGGGTCGATGTTTTCGATTTTGACCGTCAGCGTTTCAGTCGCATCGCTGAGGCTTGCGTCGATTTTCAGTTGCGCGCCTGCGCTGTCTTCCTTGATGTAAACGTCTTTGACGCTGAGGCTCGGCAGGTCAGCCTTCGGCGTGACGGAAACGTCGAGCGTTTTGGTCACGGTCGCTTCGTTGTCGCCGAAGTTTTGTTCGTTATTGCCGTCGCCTGCGGTCACGCCTTCTTTTGCAGTCGAAGAGACCGTGAGGGTGAAATCGCCGTTCCAGTTCGCGGGCGCAATGACTTTCAGACCGGTCAGCTGGCCTTGGCTCAGCAGCCAGGTGCCATCCGGCTGTTTGGTGCCGGCAGACAGGCTGAGACCATCCGGCACACCGGAAATCACAACCTTGGTAATGGATTCAGAGCCGTCGGTATCACCCGCAGCCGTGGCGATGCTGAGGTTGATGGCCTGACCTTCAACAACGGTCGTATTGGCAACCGTCAGGGTCGGGGCGTCGATAACCGCGTCCACGAAAACATTGGTGTTTGCACTGTTGGACGCGCTGTCAACAACCGCGCCGCCGACAACTTCGGAAGCCGTCGCGGTAACAACCAGACCCGTCAGGTCAACGTCGCTGTCCGCAGGTCCTTTCACGATGGGGCCGCCGGAGAAGCTGGTCACGCCAGCAGGGAGCGTGAGCGTCCAGACGCCCGTCGCGCTGTCGTAGGTACCGCCGGATACAGAGGTATCAACATCCCAGCCCGGCTTGAAGCCCGTCACGGTGACGGTGAGCTGTTCGGAGCCGTCAGTATCAACAAGGCTCGCGGTGATTTTCAACGTCAGTTCGTCATTCGTTTGCGGGGTGCCGTCGAGGTAAGTCGCGTCTTCTTTGATGTAAAGCGCTTCAACCGACAGGTTCGGCGTATCGGCAACCGGCTTCACCGTCACGGTGATGGTCGCGGTTGCGCTGGCTTCGTTGTCGCTGAAGTCTTGTTCGTTGTTGCCGTCGCCCGGGGTGACGCCTTCTTTGGACGTCGAAACAACCGTCAGGTCGAAAGAGCCCGAGTAGTGCAGACCGGGGGTGATGGTCAGACCCGGCAAATCAGCCGTGCTGAGCAGCCAGCTGCCGTCCGGCTGTTTGGTACCCGCGGAAAGCGTCGCATCGGCAGGCACGCCGTGAATAACGACCGAAGAAATCGTTTCCGAACCGTCGGTATCGGAAACGGAGGTCGTGATGTTGAGCGGAATAGCGGTATCTTCGTCGCCATTCGCATTGCCTGCGGCAAGGTTCGGCACGTCGGCAACCGCATCCACGAAAATATTCGCGGTGGTGCTGACCGTGACCGTCTGCCCCGTCACAACGTTGGTGACGGTAGAGGAAATGGTAAGACCCGTCAGGTCTTCATCGCTGTCTTTCGGCGGGAAGAAGGTCGGGGTGGAACCGAGCGTCTCGCCCGGGTTCAGCGTAATCGTCCAGGTGCCCGTCGCGGGGTCGTATGTACCGCCAGAGGTCGCCGTATCCACCGTCCAGCTGTTGTCGATGCCGGAAATGGTGAGGGTGATTTGCTCGTTGCCGTTGTTCGGCTTTGCCGTGACCACAATCGTGGTGCCGCCAGCTGCGTCTTCCTTCACATAGGCATCTTGCACGCCAAGGTTCGGGTTGACATCGGGGCCGAGCGTCGGGTCGGGGCGGCGGTCAGGCGCTTCGTATTGCAGCGCCGTCGGGTTAATCTCGCCGATTTTATCGAGAGAGTTGAACTGTGTGTACTGGAAATTCGACTGGAAGCCGAAACCGTTACGCGCACCAGCCGAGCCGCCTTCACCAGCGGCGGCTTCGATGTTGTTCAACTGTGCGGCAGAGGCAAGAACGTCGCCGAAGTCGCTGACCGGCAGTTCTGCACCGTCTTTCAGGGTGATTTCAACGCCGCTGTTTTTCATCGTGCCGTAGTTGGGGATGACAATCTCGCCACCGTTTTCAAACGTAATGACCAGCTGGCCGCCGTTATCTTTGACGGCTTTCGGCTCGTTCATCGCGAAGCCGAAAGTATAATCAGCGCCTTCTTCAAGCTTGACGACCAGCGTTTCGCCCGGTTTCGGCATGTTGATGGTTTTGGCATCCGACAAGGTTTCTTCAACCGGCGCAGCTTCGGCGGTGGCAGGGGATTCCATCGCTTGCAGCGCAGCCAGGTCGATTTTCTCGCCATTGGGGAGGCTGAGGGTCGGTGCGGGAGACATCGAGGCGATGTCGGAGAAGTTTTTAATAACCAGCGTCGCGCCGTTTGACAGCTTGATGTTCATCGCGCCGCCAGTACCGAGCATAATGCCCTGCACTGTCGCATCACCCGCCGCAATCGCCAGATTCTGGCCTGCGCTCAGGGTAATTTCCTGCGTCTGGTTGGATTCGAGGGAGATAGTCTGTGCGTTGGATGCCGCCGTCGTGTTGTTGGTCGCCATATTTTTCCCCTTTGGCTTCAGTCAGATGCGTGAGAACGCCCTTATATTTTGATTCCATATAAGGGTAGCCCAAATTAGTAACAAAATTACTAACAATTATGTCTAAAAATTTATACTCTCGCCGCGCCGTTCTGTCAATTATTATGTCAAAGTTTGTGACACTATATATTTAGGTGACCTCTTCCTAATTCAGAGCGTTTGAAAAAGCCAGAAAAATCAGAAAGCCGCGCCCCCTACCCGCCCGCGGCGGCTATTTTCTATAATAAAAAAACTCCAAACGATTCCAATGACATATTCCTTTACTTTCAAGCCTTCGCAGCGCATCATACAAGGGGGATTTAGCTAAAGGGGTTATTCAAGATGAAACATCGCTTCACGGCCTGGGGGCTTGCCGCCCTTGTGGCCTTCACGGGCTTCGCCGCCTATGCCGATGGCGTAGAGCAGATGAGCCGCCTGCTCAAGACCGGTGATTCTGCCGCAAGCGCCACCGCCGCGCAAAAAGCCGCCGCCGCCAATGGCGACCCGCTGGCCATCCGCCTGACGCCCGACCGTACCAAAATTTTGCGCCTGCGCGAAAACGCGGCCAGTGTCATTGTTGCCAACCCCGCGCATGCCACGGTCTCGCTCGACTCTCCGCGGCTTTTGATTTTAATGCCACGCGAACCGGGCACGACGTCTTTCACAGTTTTGAACGCCGCGGGCAAAGTGCTTTTGGAGCGCAATATCATCGTCAGCGGTGCACAGCCGCAATATGTGCGCGTGCGCCGCGTTTGCGGCAACGACAACGCTTGCCAGTCGTCCAGCTACCATTACTGCCCCGACGGCTGTTTCGAAGTCACCCCCGTTACGCATGAAGGCAGCGGTAATATCCCCGAAGTTCAAGGCGCGGCCGCGCCTGCTGCCGCCGCGGCAGAAGCTGCACAAAACGTAGAGGGTGCCGCCAGCGAAGAGCCGATGATTGTCGAAGAGCTCGAAGGCCCCGCCCCCGATAGCGGCGATAGCGCCGAAGAGATGCCCGAAGACATGCCGGAGACCCTGGAGGGACAGCAGTAATGAAAAAAGCCCCCGCACTTAAAGCCGGACGTTTCATCGCCCTTTCGGCGACTGCATTGTTGCTGGCGGCCTGCGTCGTATCGCCCAATGACCGCGACGTCGGCGACCCCATCGACAGCCTGAGCGGCCAGAAGGCAGCAACAGAGCGTCGCCTTGCCACCGCCGCCACCGACGCTATGGCGGCCGGCAAAACGCAAGAAGCCCTCGTTTCCTATGAAAAGCTTTACCAGCGCGACAGCCGTAATCCGGATGTGGCCGTGAATTACGCCCAGCTGCTGCGCCGCACGGGCAAGGCAGACCAGGCGGTGAAAATTCTCGCCCCTTACGCAAAGGGGGAGCGTAAAGGCTCCGCGCGCGCGCCGCTGGCGATGCTGAAAAACGAATATGCCGCGGCGCAGATTGAAACCGGAAAATTCGCAGAAGCCTATAGCACGCTCGAAGTTGTTTTGAACGACAGCACGCTCGCGGATTTCCACCCCGATGCCAGCCATCTGGCAGGTGTCGCACTGGATGCGCAAGGCCAGCACAAAGCGGCGGAGCGTATGTTCCGCCAAGCCCTCGACGGCTGGAAGGGCGACCCGACATCTGTCATGAACAACCTTGGCCTTAACCTTGCAAGTCAGGGGCTTTTCGACGAGGCGTTGACCACACTGCGCCGCGCACAAATCATGGCGCCGGAGAAAACGGAAATCGCCCGCAACGTACAGATTGTCAGCGAGCTGCGCGACGCCGTTGTCCCCAAAGCGCCCGTCAGCCTGAAAAAATAATCATTTGCCGCACAACAAAAAAGCCACCGTTTTAAATACGGCGGCTTTTTTGTTATGTCGTTTTTATTGCGGCGGACCGCCGATAAAGGCCGGCCCCAGAATGACGACGAACAGCGCCGGCAGAAAAAACAAAATCATCGGCACGGTCAGCTTCGGCGGCAGGGCAGCGGCTTTTTGCTCCGCCGCGGCCATGCGCATTTCACGCGATTCATCGGCTAGCACGCGAATGGCTTTGGAAACGGACGTACCGTATTGCTCCGCCTGCAACATCGCCGTCGCAAAAGAGCGCGCGGTGCCGGAGCCGACGCGCATCGCAAACCCCTGAAACGCCGCCTTGCGGTCGTTGAGCATGCCCAGCTCTGCGCTCAGGATACCCATCTCTTCCGCGAGAGCTTCGGAATGGTCGGCAACGGTATCGGCGATGCGGTTAATCGCAGCTTCGATACCGATACCGCCCTGTACGCAAATCAGCATCATGTCGAGCGCGTCGGGAAAGCTGAGCGAAATTTCTTCCTGCCGTTTGTCTGCCGTGTTCTTGACCAGAATGCGCGGCAGGAAAAAACCGAACAGCGCCAGCGACATCAGAATAAGCAGCACGAGACTGTTTTTAATCTCCTTGTCCGATATGGTGATGACAAGCATGCCAAGCCCCATGAACACCAGCGGCAAAACCATCCGCGACACCAGATAGATAATCGGCGCGTTGGGGCTGCGCATGCCTGCCTGCAACACAAGATTACGCGCGGAAAGGCTGGTTTCCCCCGCCAGACGCTGCAGACGGTAGAACAGCGCCATGGACTGCGCCTGCGAAATTTCCTGCTTTTTGCCTTTATTGTTTGCCTGTTCGCGCGCCTGGTCAAACAGGGCGCGGCGTTTTTTCTCGATAACGTCTTTGTATCGCTCGCGCTTCTCGCTCCGCTGCAACAGCGGCAAGGCGAAGGCGACGAAAGAAACCGCCGCCGCAAGGGCACTCAGGAGAACCACGAAAATATTTGAATCAAGCGCAATGATATCTTCCATGCCTATACCCTGAAGTTAATCATTTGACGCATAATCAGGATGCCGCAGCTCATCCAGAATATCGCGCCCGCCAGCAGCATCTTGCCCTTAGGCAGCGTGAACAGAAGACTGATATAAGGCTCGTTCACCAGATAAAGCCCGAGCGATACAAGAATAGGCAGCGCCGCGATGATAGCGGCGGAAGCCTTCGCCTCTGACGACAGTGCCTTGATTTTACGTTTGAGGCGGAAACGCGCGCGAATGACGGCGGACAGGTTCGACAGAACTTCGCTCAGTGAAGAGCCCGTCTCGCTCTGGATTTGCAGGGCGGTTGCGAACATGTGCACTTCGGGCAGCGGAATGCGCCGCGCCATTTGCAGCGCAGCCTCGCCCAGCGGCACGCCCACTTTCTGATTTTCATAGACGCGCATCATTTCATCGCGCACGGGGCCTTCGTATTCGCGCGCCACCATTGCGACAGCTTCGGTAATCGGCATACCCGCCTGCAAAAGACGGACGGAGGCATCCAGCGCATCCGCGAAGCTTTCAAGGAACTTTCGTTGCCGCCGCGCCGCTTTCCATTTCAAAAACAGTTTGGGCATACCGGCAAAGGCGGTGAAGGTCACGAAAAAAACCGCAATCGGCGGCCAGCTGGTCAGTTTCAGAAAAACAAAAACGGCCAGCGCGAAAATGGCCGAAAACATCCAGTAGCGCGACATCGGCGCTTCGTACCCCGCCTGCATCATCAAATCACGCAGGCTGGTTTTGTCTTTGTCTTTTTTCTTGGCTTCGTCCTGACCGGCCGCTTTCAGTTTACGCGCGATATTGTCGGCACGCTGCTTGGCCAGCTTGTCCTTGTCGTCATTTGACGCAAGGCTGCCGTCACGCGCGATGACCGACATATAGCGGTCGCGCTTTTTCTGCTGGGCGCTCAGAACAGCCGAAGCGCCTATTGCCAGCGCCAGAATAAGAACAACGATGAATACGGTGACGCCAAGCATTTCTTACGCATACGCCTCCGACATCACGTCCAGCAGTTTCTTTTCAAGGCCGAACATGCGCGCGCGTTCGTACAAAATGGGGCGCAGGCCGCTGGATTTCTGTTTGCCGATGATACGGCCATATTCGTCCTCGCCTTCGAAATCGAAGCGGAACAAATCCTGCATGGTCACAACCTCGCCTTCCATGCCCGTAATCTCGGTGACGTGGGTGACTTTGCGCGAGCCGTCGCGTAAACGCTGCACCTGAATAATGACGTTGACGGCGGAGGCAATCTGTTCGCGCACCGCCTGCGTGGGCAGGTTCAGGCCGCCCATGGCAATCATGTTCTCCATACGCGACAGGGCTTCGCGCGGGTTATTGGCGTGAACCGTCCCCATGGAGCCGTCGTGACCTGTGTTCATCGCCTGCAAAAGGTCGAAAGCTTCGGGGCCGCGCACCTCGCCCACGATAATGCGGTCGGGGCGCATACGCAGACAGTTTTTAACGAGGTCGCGCATCGTCACCTCCCCCACGCCTTCAAGGTTCGGCGGGCGGGTTTCAAGGCGCACAACGTGCGGCTGCTGCAGCTGAAGTTCGCAGGCGTCTTCGCAGGTAATAATACGCTCGCCCTGATTGATATAGCGCGTCAGACAGTTCAGCATCGTCGTCTTGCCCGAACCCGTACCGCCGGAAACCAGCACGTTGGCACGGCAGTTGCCGACGATTTTAATCATCTCGGCGCAGTTGGGCGTCATGGCTTTGAAATCGACGAGCTTGTCGAGCGTCAGCTTTTCCTTGGCGAACTTACGAATGGTCATGGTGCAGCCATCGACCGCCAGCGGCGGGATGATGACGTTCACGCGCGAACCGTCCGGCAAACGCGCATCGCATATCGGCGATGATTCATCGACGCGGCGGCCGATAACGCCCACGATACGCTGGCAGATGGTCAAAAGATGCTGGTTGTCGCGAAATTCGATATTCGCCCGCTGGATTTTACCCTTCAGCTCGATATAAATCGTTTTGGGGCCGTTAATCATGATGTCGGCGATGCCGTCCATCTCCAAAAGCTCTTCAAGCGGGCCGAAGCCGAGCATGTCGTCGGCAGCTTCCTTGGCGATTTGCGACAGCTCCGCCGGCGTCACGTCAAGGCCGCGGAACTGAGATCGGAAGAGC
>DQGU01000122.1:0-313 GCA_003524565.1 Rhodospirillaceae bacterium | reverse complement strand
CGTCACGTCAAGGCCGCGGAACTGGCCGATTTCCTGCACGGCGGAAAGAATCTCCGCGCGCGCCGCTTCCGCATCCATCCGCGCGAGGGATTTAAGGTCGATACCGTCGCGCAAATCCGTCCAGATGCGCTTGCGCGCGCGCTCCATACGCGGGTTGGCGGCGGCGGGTGCCACAGCAGGCGCAGCGGCTTCGGCTTTGGCGGGCTCTGCTTTTTTGGCGGCAGGTGCGGCAGCAGGGGCGGGCGCTGCAGAAGCTTCTGCGGCCTTCGGCGCGCTTGGCGTTTCGGCCGCGGACGCAGCGGCGGGTGTTTCA
>DQGU01000207.1:11554-11703 GCA_003524565.1 Rhodospirillaceae bacterium | reverse complement strand
AGAATCTTGTTCCGGTCGAACGTCGGTTCGGTGATGTTGTCCTTCACCTGCATGAACACGGCGCGGCGCGTCGGGAAATCCGAGGGCGTTTCCAGTTTCAGCATTTTGGAGAGCGTGCGGCCAAAGCCGCTGGCGTCCAGCGCAAAGCG
>DQGU01000207.1:0-11399 GCA_003524565.1 Rhodospirillaceae bacterium | reverse complement strand
CCGATCTCTCCCCTCCTCCCCTACACGATGCTCTTCCGATCTGCCGCTGGCGTCCAGCGCAAAGCGCGCTTCGATGATCCGCTCGCCGCCCTTGTCGTCCTTCACGGTGACGCGCGCGCCGTTGTCGTCGCTTTCAAAGCCGATCACTTCCTGGCCGAAGTGGACGTTCGCGCCCTTCTTCACCGCGCCCTTGGCGAGGATGTCGTCGAGATCGGCGCGCATCACTTGGAACGTGGTCGAGGGGCCAGGCGCGCTCTTGTCCGGGAAATAGATCGAGGTGGTTTCGCCGTTCAGGTGGAAGGCCGCGCCGTCCTTGAACTGGAAGCCGTGCGCGACGACGTCATCGAGCAAGCCGGCCTGATCGATATATTCGATCGATTGCGCCAACAGGCTTTCGCCGATCGAGAAGCGCGGGAAGTATTGGCGCTCCAGCACCTCAACCTTGTAGCCCTTCTGCGCCAGCAGCGCCGCCGCCACCGAGCCGGCTGGCCCCGCGCCAATGATGACGACATCAGTCTTGGTTGTCTGCACGAACGCTTCTCCTGCGCACCCTGGCGGGAACGAATGACGTGACATACGCCGCTGTGACTCCCGCCGCCACAACAACGCCGAAACTGGCGACCGGATAGGTCCCGCTGAGGCCCAACAAGCCCATGGACAGGATGGTCGTCAACGCCGCCAGAAAGACCACAAGCTCTTTGGATTGCCCATCGGTTTCCGCTGCTTCGAACAGGAACACTGAATGGTCGATCCCCGCCCCCATGACCACAAAAAGGGCGGCCACCGAAAAGAACGAAATCGGCATGCCGAGCGCCATCGGCAGAGCGATGCCGACCAGGGCGCCTATTGCGGGGGCCGCAAGCACGGTCAGCGCCCGCCAGCGGCGGTAAAGCGCCAGCACATTGCCCGTCAGCAAATCGCGGGCGCGTACAACGTCAATATCTCCCGCCCCTGCGGATTGCAGGCTGACCGCACCCTCCGGTGCGTGCATCAGGTTGAGCCCCATGCCCAGCACAAGCCATTCAGGCCCTGCGGATTGCGCCGCGCTTTCAGCCTCGAGCAAAATACCGGCGGCTTTGCGTCCGCCAATCAAGACGTCGTTCGGCCATTTGAGCGCAACATCGCTGCCCGGCGGCAAGAGCACCTGCACCGTTTGCGCCAGCGCGACGGCCGCAAGAAACGACAGCTGCCCGCTGTCGGCGGCGCTGACGTTCGGGCGCAATATCATGCTCATGTAAAGATTACCGGCTTCGGACATCCAGTGATTGCCCTGCCGCCCGCGGCCTGCGGTCTGACGCAGCGCGTGGACGACTGTCCCCTCGGCCGCGCCCGCCCGCGCCCGTTCTTTCGCATCGTCATTCGTGCTGCCCGTGGTTTCAAGCACGGTAATGGCAGGTATATCGGCGGATATCGTCGCCGCCATCATCGACTGAACAGCGTCGCCGCCGCCGTCCCCGCCGCGCCCAGAATAGGCACAGGGATGACAATGAACAGAACGACCGCAACAGAAGATACTGCCAGAACAGCGTTCAAGCGACCATCCGTCGCGGGGTCGATGCCTTCGTCGGGCGCGGCGTCGAAATACATGATTTTGACGATGCGCAGGTAGTAAAAGGCCGAAATGACCGAGGTAATCACGCCCATGAACACAAGGCCGTAAAGCCCCGCATCAATCGCCGCCTGAAAGATGAACAGCTTGCTGAAAAAGCCTGCCAGCGGCGGAATACCCGCCATGGAGAACATCATAATCGCCATGCTGAGCGCAATCATCGGCTGGCGTGATGCCAGACCCGAAAGGTCGCGGATGTTTTCGACCATGCGGTCTTTTTGTTTCATCATCAGCACAATCGCGAAAGTACCGATGCTGGTCATCATATAAATAGTGACATAGATGATGACAGCCTTGATACCCGGTTCGCTGGCCGCGGCGATACCGCCGAGGGCATAGCCCATGTGGCCGATAGAACTATAGGCCAGCATCCGCTTGATATTCTGCTGCGCAATCGCGGCAATACCGCCAAGTGCCATTGACGCGACAGCCAGCAGTACCACGACCTGACGCCATTCATCGACCATCGGCTCGAACGGCCCCATGAACACGCGCACCATCAGGGCGAGCGAGGCCATTTTGGGTACAATCGCGAAAAACGCGGTCACAGATGTGGGGGCCCCCTCGTACACGTCCGGTGTCCACATGTGGAACGGCACGGCCGCAACCTTGAAGGCAAAACCGGAAAGCAGCAGAACCATGCCCGTCACAACACCGACCGGCAGGAATTCATGCGTGGTGAGCGCAGCGGCGATGTCGTTGAAATTCGTCGCGCCGGTATAACCGTAAATAAGGGAAGAACCATAAAGCAGCATCCCCGAAGAAAGCGCGCCGAGGACGAAGTATTTCAGCCCCGCCTCCGTCGATTTCACGCTGTCGCGGCGCATAGCGGCGAGAACGTATAGCGGCAAGCTTTGCAGCTCCAAAGCCATATAAAGCGATATCAGGTCATTCGCCGAGGTCATCAGCATCATGCCGAGCGTCGAGAACAGGATAAGCACCGGATATTCGAACCGCGCCATGCGCTGGCGCTCGACATAGCGCGCCGACATGAAAATCGTGACCGCGGAGCCGAGCAGAATAAGTATTTTCATGTAAACGGCAAAACCGTCCGTCACGAACATGCCGTTGAAGGTGCTAAACGTTTCATGGCTGAAACGGAACATCACCGCCGCGACGGCAATCAGCGCAAAGATGCTGAAATTGGTGACTGTGGTGCTATCTTCATCCTTGCGCGCAACACCGAGGATGATGAGAAACAGCGTAACCAGCCCGAGGAAAATTTCCGGAAATGCTGGCGTCAGCGCAGGGGCTTCGAAGGGTCTCATTGTTGTGCCTCTCCCTCGCCGGCTGTGTTTTCTGTGGGCGCGGCGGTTTTTTGAATGGCGGGTGTCATGGCCGTTTTATGGGTGACACGCGCATGATATTGGTCAAGAACGCGCGTCAAAGACGGCGCCATCGGGGCAATGACGCTGGAGGGATAAATACCCATCCACAGCACCAAAACCACCAGCGGCGCAAAAATCGACAGCTCGCGCAGGTTGATGTCTTTCATAGCCTTTACATCCGGCTTGTTCAGTTCCCCAAACACCACGCGGCGGTAAAGGAACAGCATATAGGCAGCGCCCAGAACCACGCCCGTCGCAGCGATGAAGGTGAAAACCGTACTGGCCTGCCACATGCCGGCCAGAACAAGGAATTCCCCCACAAAACCGCTGGTGCCCGGCAAACCGACCGAGGCCATGGTGAACAGCATAAACACAGCAGCATAACGCGGCATGTTTTTAACCAACCCGCCATAGCGCGTGATTTCGCGCGTATGCAGACGGTCGTAAACAACACCAACGCAAAGGAACAGCGCGGCGGAAACGACGCCATGCGACAACATCTGGAACATCGCGCCTTCGAGGCCTTGCTGGTTAAAGGTAAAAATACCCAGCGTGACAAAACCCATGTGCGCGACGGATGAATAGGCAATCAGCTTCTTCATGTCTTCCTGCACCAGCGCGACGAGCGAGGTATAAACCACCGCAATCACACTGAGGGTGAAAATCATCGGCGTAAAATACGCGGAAGCTTCGGGCAAAATCGGCAGCGACAAACGCAGAAAACCATAGCCGCCCATTTTCAAAAGCACGCCCGCCAGAATGACGGAGCCTGCCGTCGGCGCCTCGACGTGCGCATCGGGAAGCCAGGTATGCACCGGCCACATCGGCACCTTGACCGCGAAAGACGCGAGGAAGGCCAGCCAAATCCATTTCTGCATCATTTCCGGCACGCCGACCTGCGTCAGCAGGATGATGTCGGTGGTGTTGAACGTGCGGTACAGCGCCAGAATGGCGATGAGCATCAAAACAGAACCGAGCAGCGTATAGAGGAAGAATTTGAACGACGCATAAACCCGGCGCGACCCGCCCCATACGCCGATGATGACGAACATGGGGATAAGGACGGCTTCGAAGAAGACGTAGAAAAGCACAAGGTCAAGCGCGCAGAACATGCCAATCATCATGGTTTCCAAAAGCAGGAAGGAAATCATGTATTCCTTTACGCGGCTGGTGATGGATTCCCAGCTGGCGAGGATGCAAATCGGCGTCAGAAACGCGGACAGCAGCACGAAGAAAACGGAAATGCCGTCGATACCCATTTTATAATTGATATCAAGCCCGGGCAGCCACGACATCTGCTCCACGAACTGGAATTCGGAACTTGTCTTGTCGAAATGCGCGTACATATACAGCGACAAGGCGAAGGTGAAGATAGATGTCAAAAGCGCCGTTGCGCGCGCGTTGCGTGCCACCGTTTCATCATTGCCGCGTATAAACAGCAAAAACAGCACGCCGACCAGCGGCAGGAACGTCACAAGCGACAGGATGGGGAAAGTAATCATGATTCCGTTTCCTTAACCGAATACCTTGTAGATGTAGAGGGAGACAACCGCCACCACCCCAATCAACATGGCAAAGGCATAGTGATAGATATAACCGCTTTGCAGCTCGCGCGCCTTGACCGAAGCCTTGACGATAACCGCAGATACCCCGTCGGGGCCAAGGCGGTCGATGGTCGCGGCGTCCCCCTTCTTCCAGAAGAAGCGGCCGAGAGAGAACGAAGGCTTCACCCCGATTTTGGTGTAAAGCTCGTCGAAATACCATTTGTTGAACAAAAACGCATGCAGACGGCTGAAGCAGCCGGCAACCGCCGCAGGCCAATGCAGCGCGCGCATGTAAAAGACGAAAGCCAGCAAAATACCGCTCACGCCCGCCACCAGCGGCGCCAGTTTCACCCACTGCGGCACATGGTGCGCATGGGCGACGGTATCGTTTTCTTCGAATACCTGAATGGCGGCACCCCAGAATTCGCCGCGCATCTCGCCGACGAAATAAGGCGCAAAAACCATACCTGCCGCGACCGCACCGGCAGCGAGGAACGCCAGCGGCACAGTCATAATCACGGGTGATTCATGCACATGGTCCATGACTTTCTCGCTCGCGCGCGGCTTGCCGTGGAATGTCATGAACAGCAAGCGCCAAGAATAGAACGCCGTCATGAATGCGGCGGCGATACCCACCCAGAAAGCGAACGTGCCGACGGTGCTATGCGCCGCGAAGGCGGATTCCAAAATCATATCCTTGGAATAATACCCTGCGAAAACCGGCACACCGGCAAGCGCTAGGTTGCCAATCCACATCATCGCGTAGGTGAATTTGATATGCTTGGCGATGCCGCCCATTTTGCGCATGTCCTGTTCGTCCGACATGGCATGGATGACAGAGCCCGCGCCAAGGAACAAAAGCGCCTTGAAAAACGCGTGCGTGAAAAGGTGGAACATCGCCGCGCTATAGGCCGATACGCCAAGAGCGAAGAACATATAGCCCAGCTGGCTCATGGTCGAATAGGCAATCACGCGTTTGATATCGAACTGCGTCAGCGCGATAGACGCGGCGACAAAAGCCGTGCAAGCGCCGATAACGGCGATAAATTCGCGGATTTCCGGCGTAAATTCATAAAGCGGTGACATGCGTGCAACAAGGAACACGCCGGCGGTGACCATGGTGGCCGCGTGGATAAGCGCGGATACGGGCGTCGGCCCCTCCATCGCGTCAGGCAGCCATGTGTGCAGCCCCAGCTGCGCCGATTTACCCATCGCGCCGATGAACAGCAGAATGCCGATAAGGCTGAGCGTATGGACATGGTAGCCGAGGAATTCGCTGTAGCTGTCGGCCTTGTCCGCCATTTGCGCGAACACCGCATCGAAATTCAGCGTGCCAAAGGTCAGGAACACCGCGAAGATGCCGAGTGCAAGGCCGAAGTCGCCGATGCGGTTCATGACAAAGGCCTTGATGGCCGCGGCATTCGCGCTGTCTTTCTGGTTCCAGAACCCGATGAGCAGATAGGACGCAAGCCCCACCCCTTCCCAGCCGAAGAATAGCTGCACGAAGTTGTCTGCCGTTACCAGCATCAGCATCGCAAAGGTAAAAAGGCTCAGGTACGACATGAAACGCGCCTGCGCCGGGTCATGGTGCATGTAGCCGACGGAATAGATATGCACCGCCGTCGATACCAGCGTGATGACGACGCCCATAACGGCCGAAAGCTGGTCGAAACGCAGCGCCCATTTGACGTTCAAATCACCGGAAGAAATCCAGGTAAACAGCTCCACCGTGCGCGGCGCGCCGCCGAAGTTCACGTCACGCAGCAGCATGACGGCCGCGATGGACGCCGCCACCATCAGGCCGCAGGTAATGAACTGCGCGCCTTTGTCGCCAATCTGCTTGCCGAAAAGGCCCGCCACCAGCGCGCCGACCAGCGGCGATAAAACTGCGATATATTCCATGTCCGTTAACCCCTTTGGGCGTTCTTTTTATCGTTTAACCTTTAAGCGTGCTGATGTCTTCGACCGCAATCGACGATTTGTTGCGGAAGAAGACGACAAGGATGGCAAGACCGATAGCCGCCTCTGCCGCCGCGACGGTCAGAATGAACATCGAAAACACCTGCCCCGCCAAATCCTCCAAATGCGCGGAAAACGTGACAAGGTTCACGGTGACCGACAGCAAAATCAGTTCAATCGACATCAAAATAACGATGACGTTGCGGCGGTTTAGGAAGATGCCGAAAACGCCCAGCGTGAAAAGCATGGCCGAAAGCACCAGAAAATGCGTAATGCCAATTTCCCACATATCAGGACACTCCCGAACCGGTTGATATTTTTTCGACTTTGAGCACGTCTTTCGGGTTGCGGCTGACCTGCGCCGATATGCTCTGGCGGCGCAAACCCGGGCGGCTGCGCAGCGTCAGGACAATCGCGCCAATCATCGCCACCAGCAGAATAAGGCCAGCCAGCTGGAACAGATAGACGTAATCGGTGTAAAGGATACGGCCGAGCGCGTGGGTATTGCTCACGGCCTCCGCATGCGGCATCGGCTGGGATACTTTTTCCTGCATGTCAGGTGCCAGCTCCGGCCATGTCAGATACATCCAGACAAATTCACCCAAAAGAATACCGCCGACCAGTGCGCCGATAGGCGCGCTTTGCTTCATACCGCGCCGCAGTTCGTTGAAATCGATGTCCAGCATCATCACCACGAACAGGAACAAGACGGCAACCGCCCCCACATACACGATGACCAAAATCATCGCGATGAATTCAGCCCCCAGCATGACGAACAGCCCCGCCGCGTTGAAAAACGCAAGAATAAGGAACAATACAGAATGCACCGGGTTGCGCGCCGAAATCACCATGACGGCGCTGAGCAGCAGCACCGCGGCGAAGGCGTAAAAGAAAATCGCTTCTATCATTTCTATCGTCCTTATCTGTACGGCGCGTCCGCTTCGAGGTTCGCGGCAATTTGCGCTTCCCAGCGGTCGCCGTTATCCAGCAGCTTTTGTTTGTTGTAATAAAGCTCTTCGCGCGTTTCGGTGGCGAATTCGAAATTCGGCCCCTCGACAATCGCATCAACGGGGCAAGCCTCTTGGCACAACCCGCAGTAAATGCATTTTGTCATGTCAATGTCATAGCGCGTGGTGCGGCGGCTGCCGTCGTCGCGCGGCTCCGCTTCGATGGTGATAGCCTGCGCGGGACAAATCGCCTCGCACAATTTGCAGGCGATGCAGCGCTCTTCGCCGTTCGGATAACGGCGCAGCGCGTGTTCGCCGCGGAAACGCGGACTGATGGGACCTTTTTCGAAGGGATAGTTAATAGTCACCTTCGGCTTGAACATATATTTCAGCGTCAGGGTGAAGCCCTTCACAAGCTCGGTCATCAAAAAGCCGCGCGCGGTTTGGTCAAGAAACGACATGGGTTATTCCATCCCTGGCAAGGCGTTGTTGTACAAAAGGGCACCGGCCACAACGACCACCCACAAAAGCGTCAACGGCAGGAACACTTTCCAACCCAGACGCATCAGCTGGTCATAGCGGTAACGCGGCAGCGTCGCACGCGCCCAAAGGAAGATGAACAGCACAAAGCAGACCTTGAGCGCGAACCAAATCACACCCGGCACAGCCGCCAGCGCTTCGATACCGAACGGCGGCAGCCAGCCGCCCATGAACAGAACGGCCGTCATGCCCGACATCAAAATCATGTTCATGTATTCGCCAAGGAAAAACAGGGCGAAGGTCATGGACGAATATTCGACGTTATAGCCGCCGACCAGCTCGGACTCGCCTTCCGGCAAGTCGAACGGCGCGCGGTTGGTTTCGGCCAGCGCCGAAATCACGAATACGATGAACATCGGGAACAGCAGCAGGTCAACCCAGAACGGGCGCTCCGCCATGACGATATCCGTCAGGTTGAGCGAGCCGGTGGTCAGCAAAACCGTTACCAGCACAAGGCCGATGGAAACTTCGTAAGAAACCATCTGCGCCGCACTGCGCAAACCCCCGAGGAAGGCATAACGGGAGTTGGAAGCCCAGCCCGCCATCAAAATGCCGTAAACACCCAGCGACGAAATGGCAAAAAGGTACAGGATACCCACGTTGATATCCGCCAGCACCCAGCCCGCATTGACCGGAATAACCGCCCATGCCACCAGCGCCAGCATGAAGGTCAGCATCGGCGCCATCACGAAAATGAAACGGTTCGCGCCGCGCGGAATAATCGTTTCCTTGCCCAGCAGTTTAAGGCCGTCCGCCAGCGGCTGCAGCAGACCGAACGGCCCGACCATCATCGGCCCCTGACGCAGCTGCATCGCGGCCAGCACTTTACGTTCGGCATAAGTCAGATAAGCCATAGCCACAATCAGCGGTACAACCAGCGCCAGAATGGCAAGGCTGATGCCCACCACCGGCCAGACGTAAAGCACGAAGAATTCCGAGGCGAGCCACGGAAACCATTCAAGCATTTTTTGTGGAAGATATGCAGGCATCACGTCCCCGTTTTCGCAGGCGTTGCGTTAGCGACAAAAGAAGCGGTGCAGGCGGCCATCGTTTTCGATGCGCGCGTCACGCTGTCGGTTTGATAGAAGTTTTCAACGGCCACGGCGAAGGGCGCTTTATCAGCCTTGCCTTCGGCACCGAAGGGTTTCCATTCCGCTTTCAGCGGTTGGTTCACCTCGGCAAATGCAGGGTTGACGGCGGCCAGACGCGCGCGTACCTGCGCGATGTCGTCATAGGGCAGCGTTTTGGCCAGCATTTCAGAAAGCGCGCGGATGATTTTCCAGTCCTCGCGCGCCTCGCCCGGCGGGAATACGGCCTGACGCGCGGTTTGCACGCGGCCTTCGGTATTCACATAGGTGGCGTTTTTCTCGGTATAGGCAGCACCCGGCAAAATCACGTCGGCACGCGCCGCCGATTTGTCGCCATGGTGGCCTTGGTAGATAACAAAAGTATCTTTGCCGATTTTATCCGCGGGCACATCGTCGCAATCCAGCAGATACAACATCTGCGCGGACGGCATTTTTTCAAGATTGCCGCCGGTGAAGCCCAGCATCAACGCGCCCACGCGGCTTGCGGCCGTGTGCAGCAGGTTGAAACCGTTCCAGTCTTCGCGCACCATATTATATGTGGCGGCAACTTTACGCGCGAGCGCGTGGATGGCCATGCCGTCGGCACGGCGCAGCGCGCCCATGCCCAAAATGATGACAGGGTTTTTCGCGCCCTTCAGTACATCGGCGAAAGCGCCTTTGCCTGCGGCCAGTTCTTCCAGCGTCTCCGCCCCTGCCCCCAGATATTTCACGGGGTAGTTGAGGTCGCACTGTTCGCCAATCAGGCCGATTTTAATGCGCTTCGCCAGCCACGTTTTGCGGATGCGGGCATTGACCAGCGCCGCTTCGGTGCGCGGGTTGGTGCCGACCAGCAAAATCGCATCGGCATCTTCCAGTCCTGCAATCGTGGTGTTGAACAGATAACCCGCAGGCGCGGACGTATCAAACTGCGCACCATCCGTGCGACATTCAAACGCATTGCAGCCAAGCGCGGTCATAAGGTCTTTGAGCGCGACGATGGCTTCGCAATCTGCCGTATCGCCAACGACCGCCGCCATTTTCTGGCCGCTCAACCCCGCGATGCGGTCAGCGATGGCGCCAAATGCCTCGCCCCAGCTGGCGGCTTGCAGCTTGCCGTCTTTACGCACATAAGGCGTATCGAGGCGGCCTTGCTTGAGGCCGTCCCACGAAAAGCGCACTTTGTCGGAAATCCACTCTTCGTTCACTTCTTCGTTCAGGCGCGGCTGGATGCGCATAACGGCGCCGCCACGCGTATCGATGCGGATGTTGGAGCCAACGGCGTCGAATACATCAAGGCTATCGACTTTGCGCAGTTCCCACGGACGCGCCGTGAAGGCATAGGGCTTGGACGTCAGCGCACCAACGGGGCACACGTCAATCAGGTTGCCGGACAGTTCGGAATTGACCATCTGTTCGACATAGGTGCCAATCTCAAGATGTTCGCCGCGGTTCAAAACGCCCATATCGTCCACGCCCGCGATTTCATCGCCGAAGCGCACGCAGCGCGTGCAATGGATGCAGCGCGTCATGACGGTTTTTACCAGCGGGCCAAGCTCTTTGTCTTTCACCGCGCGTTTTTCTTCGCGGTAGCGGGAGCGGTCGAAACCGTAGGCGACAGCCTGGTCTTGCAAATCGCACTCCCCGCCCTGGTCGCAAATCGGGCAATCCAGCGGGTGGTTGACCAGCAGCATTTCCATCACGCCCTTGCGCGCTTTTTGCGCCAGCGGCGATTTGGTGAAAACGTTCATGCCATCGGCGCAGGGCATCGCGCAGGAGGCGACAGGCTTGGGCGATTTTTCAACCTCGACCAGACACATGCGGCAGTTGGCCGGCACGGACAATTTGTCGTGATAGCAAAAGCGCGGCACTTCAATGCCCAGCTGCTCCGCCGCCTGAATAATCGAAGTCCCGGGCTCTACCGTGACTTCCATGCCATCGATTGTGAGTTTAGGCATTGTTATTGTTCTCCTGAATCGGAACGATGTACGAACTGCGGCTGCATTTGAAAATAGTCCGGAAAAACTTTTCTCAATGAAAAATAGTGCGCAACAGTAAAAGGAGTAGAAAACAAAGCAATGTAAGCCACAGAAAATGCAGTGCCAAACAAAAAGCCCGCCGCTATAGGCGCTATCAAAAATGGAATCAGAGCATACAGAGCAAAACAACCAATCGTCGTCTTTTTGAAAGCTATGCCTGCGGTCGTTACTATTGAATGCACAAACGCAAGTGCGGGCGCATAGAAAAATCCGATAAGAATCCCCCATCCCGTTTCATTTGACACCTGTTTTCCTGCAAAAGTTCCATTCCCAACCATCAAAAAAGCCGCATACATTAGAAAGGCACAGATGAATGCCGACATAACAAAGTTAACGGTACCTATCCACAACAACATCATCACGCCACCA
>DQGU01000215.1 GCA_003524565.1 Rhodospirillaceae bacterium | reverse complement strand
AGGCCTTTGACATTCACGCGGTGCGTGTGCCCCGCCAGTGTAAAGACGATGTCATCGCCCTGCCGCTCGATAACGAAACGGTAAAGTTTATGCGGGGCAATCAGCGCTTCGCGCTGCGCGCGCGCGTTTGCCGAAAAATCAAACCCCATCAGCCTTTCGCGCCCTGCGATGGCTTTTAATTCATCCCATTCAATCGTGATGGGGGCACGCAGCAAAATCTCGCGCCAGGCTTCGTCCGCGCCGGATGTTTGCGGCAGACAGAAATAGGACAGGGACGGCGTGCGCGCCGGATTGTTCTGGTTCTCAAACCCCAGAAGGGAAAAAGTCGGCGCGCGCTCCGTCGTGTCGGTCAGGATGGTGATGCCGTAGTCGTTGGTTTCGTACAGAACGAAATCTCCGGCGGCATAAATCTCCGACTCTTTTTCGGTAAAGGCGGCGAGGAAGGAAAAATCGGTTTTGTGCATGAAATCGACAAGCGCCGCGATATCCGGCGCGGCAATGCCGGTATCGGCCGCACGCAGCAAGGCGCATCCCGCGCCGAGCATCAAGGCCGTGCTGGCCTGAAGCCGCGTGCTGCCCGACAGCGCCATAGGGCCTACGAAAAGACAGATTTTTTCAATAGCCGGATTTTCAAGCACAAGGCGCGAGCGTTCAACCTCCGCATGCAGGACATCGTCGGGGTTGCAATAAAGAAAAAACGGCTTGCGCGATGACAGGCGCGTGGCTTCCTCCGTCGCGCCGATGACGGAGGGGGTTTCGCCCCCCTCCGTGCAGCAAACGAGAAGGTCGTCGGCGCCGAAGCCTATTTCGCGCAGTTGTCTGGCGCCGAATTCCGGATGGTCTTCGAAATTTTCGATGGAATGAACCAGCGCAAGGTCGCCGCCGCTCATGAAACCCAAAACATTGTCGGCTTCGCTGCGCCCGCGGTGCAAATGGCGCCATATATATTCGATAGCCATGGAAAGCCGCCCCGTCGCGCCGCAGCCATAGAAAAACACGCGGTTTCCGGCGCGCAGTGTGCTGCGTATGGCGGCTTCAAGACGTTCAAGCGCCGCACCACGCGCGGCAACGGCGGCAAGCACGCCAAGGTCGATTTCTTTTTGTATATGGATGGCGGCGGGAATATCGCGCCGCGACAAATCGGCCAGTGCGTACGTCAGGGGGTGCCGCTGTTCAGTCGGCAAGGCACCCAGCTTGAACTGGTTTGCGACCTGCAGAAACTCTTCGGCTTTCAGACGTGCTTCGTTTTGCATGTTTGATGACTATTCTGCCTGTGGCGTTTTTGAAATGACGCCCACGTTGGCGCCGTCTTTAGTATTAATGTAGATTATCTTGTATTAAGGTGCTGCGCGCAACATCTACAATTTGCATTTTTTGTCGCGCCGCATTATGAACGTTGCTGCGCAGATGACGCAGCGTGTCGCCCGTTTAGCGCTGCCAAATAAGGTGAAAGCAGAAAAATATATGACCGTACACCTCGTAAAACTTTCAGTCGGGACGGAGAGCTTTGCCGATTTGGCCGAATGGCAGCAGGCGCGGCTTTTGCAGGCGCGCGCAGCGGGCAAGCCGCAGGAGCTGATGCATGTGACGCGCCATGCGCCCAAACGCGCGCCGGAGCTTCTGGACGGCGGGTCGATTTACTGGGTGGTCAAGGGGTTTGTCATCGCACGGCAAAAACTGCTGGATTTCCGCGCGCTTGAAATCGACGGCAAGGCGCATTGCGGCATTGTTTACGACAGCGTGCTTGTCCCCGTGCGCAGCCAGCCGCGCCGTGCGTTTCAGGGCTGGCGTTATCTGGACGCGGCGGACGCCCCGCCCGATATGGCCGCAGGTAGCGGCCATGAAGAACTGCCGGAGCATTTGCGGCAGGAATTGCGCGCGCTGGGGCTTTTGTAAATTATCCGCGCTTTTGGTGCGCCGTGATGATGCGGTCGAGGTTATTGGCGAACAGGTTGCGCTCCTGCTGGCCGATGCCGCCGGGGCCGCCGGTTTCAATGCCGCTGCCGCGCAGCGAATCCATGAAATCGCGCATGGAAAGAATTTGTTTGATATTGCCCGCGTCATAAAGTTTTCCGCGCGGGTCGAGCGCATGGCCGCCTTTTTCAACAATCCGCGCGGCAAGCGGGATGTCGGCGGTCACCACCACATCACCCGCGGCGCAGCGGGCGGCAATCTCATCGTCGGTAATATCGGGGCCGGGCGGCACCTGCATCAGCGTGATGAAGGGGGATTGCGGCAGGTGCAAATATTGATTGGTGACGAAGGCGACGGTGATTTGCGTGCGTTCCGCCACACGGAATAAAATCTCTTTAATCACCTTGGGGCAGGCGTCTGCATCAACCCATATTTTCATTTGGCTGTATTTTTATCTAAGATGCGTTTTTTCAATGCGGTGGATAAGCTTTTCAATAGCGTAAATTTCCGCCAGCCAGTCTTCGGGGTATTTCAATTTGTGTGTGGCGCGGTATTTGATAAGGCCTTCGCGCGCGGTGTTCAGGCTTTCGACCGCCTTTTCATACTCCAGCAGCTTCAAATACCCTTCGCCCAAATCTTTGTGATAAAGCGGGGCAATGATGCCCAGGTTTTTTGTGCGCTGTTCAAGGGCGATGATTTCAAGGCAGGCCTCGACCACGGTGTAATAGTCTTTTTTGCGCGTGGCCTTGTTCAGCTTGTCGCGCAGGGCGGTCAATTCATCTGTCTGTTTACGGTTGTTTTTGCTCATATCGGCCAGCCTTGTTTTGAATCGTATGGCCTATTTTCAGGAGCTTCGCGCGAATAGCAAGGGTTATCTCGCATCCCGCGGCGCTTTGTTGTATGATGAGGCGGTAAATAAGCGGGTGCAGGCCGTATGACCAAAATAACCATCGCAGAAAAACTCGCCAAAAAGCTGAAAACGCCGAAACAGGTGCAGGCCTATCTGCGCACGCTGCCCTATAACCGCGAAAAGGGCGGGGAGACATTGTCATCGGCCGAAGCGGCGCTGCGGCGCGGGCGCTTGCATTGCTACGAAGCAGCCTTTGCCGCCGCCGCGATACTGGAGCATCACGGGTATCCGCCGCTGGTCATGAGCCTTGAGAGCAAAGACGGGCTCGACCACGTTATATATGTGTTCAAACAAAACGGCCGCTGGGGCGCGGTTGCCCGTTCCCGCGACGAAGGGCTGCACGGCCGCCCGCCCAAATACCGCAGCCTGCGCGATTTGGTCTGGAGCTATTACGAACCTTACGTCGATAAATCCGGAAAAATCATCGGATACCAAGTTGCGCATCTGGACGATACGGGCGCGGATTGGCGCACAAGCAAGCGCAACGTGTGGAAGGCGGAGCAATATCTTATCGACATCCGCCATAATAAAATAAAATCATCGCCGGCGCGGTATAAAAAACTGCTGCGTGATTATCTGGCGCGCGGGCCGATGCCGCGGCAGGCGTATTGGTGGTAATTCTCTTGCGCGGTTTATAAAAACTTCGCAATGACTTCCAAAAAGGCGGGGCCGTATTTTTTAAATTTCTGTTCGCCAATGCCATGCACCAGCGCCATATCGGTCATGCTGGCGGGCTTCAGCAGCGCCATATCCACCAGCGATTTGTCGTGAAAAATGACATAGGGCGGCACGCCCTGCGCGCGGGCGATTTCCAGCCTCGCAGATTTGAGCGCGGCCAGCAGCGTCTGGTCTTCATCCGGCAATACGCTTGCATCCGCGCCGCTGCGGGATGGTTTGCGCGAAAGCGCGGCGCGCCGCGCGGGTTTGCGCAGGCGAATGGTTTGTTTTTCGCGCAGGAAAGCCTGCCCTTGCGCGGTCATGCTGAGCCCGCCGTGTTCGCTGTCGGTTTGCAAAAGGTTGCGGGCAATCAACTGGCGGAAGATGGATTGCCATTCCGTCTTGTTCATGTCCTTGCCGATGCCAAATGTGCTGGTCTGGTCGTGGCCGTTGCGGGTAATGCGCTCGTCCGCATTGCCGCCGAGGACGTCAATCAGATACCCCGCGCCATAGCGCTGGCCGGTGCGATAGGCGGCGGAGAGCGCTTTTTGCGCGGCCAGCGTACCGTCGAATGTTTCGGGCGGCGACAGGCAGGTGTCGCAATTGCCGCAAGGGGCGCAGCTGTCGCCGAAATATTCCAATAGCACCTGCCGGCGGCATCCGGCGGTTTCGCAAAGGCCTAAAAGCGCGTTCAGTTTTTGGTGTTCGATGCGCTTTTGCGCATCGGGCGCGTCGGAATCTTCGATGAATTGGCGCTGCATCACGGCATCCTGCGCGCCGTAAACCATCAGCGCGTTCGACGGCATGCCGTCGCGCCCCGCGCGGCCGGTTTCCTGATAATAGGCTTCGATATTTTTGGGGATGGTCATGTGCGCGACAAAACGCACATCCGGCTTGTCGATACCCATGCCAAAAGCGATGGTCGCGACCATGATGATTTTTTCTTCCTTGAGGAACCGTGCCAGATGCGCGCTGCGTATTTCAGGGGCAAGGCCTGCATGATAGGGCAGGGCGGTGAAGCCTTCGCGTGATAGCCAGTCGGCGGTTTCTTCGGTCAATTTGCGCGACAGGCAATAGACGATGCCGCTATCCTCCGCATGGTTCTGGCGGATGAAATTCAGAATTTGCGTACGTCCGCTTTCCTTGGGCAGGATGGTGTAGTGGATATTCGGGCGGTCAAAACCGGCGATGAAACTGCGGCCGTCTTGCAGTTTCAGGCACTCCACAATATCGCGGCGCGTGGGGGCGTCGGCTGTGGCGGTCAGGGCGATGCGCGGCGCGTAGGGGTAGCGCTCCGCCAGTATGGACAGCTGTTTGTAATGCGGGCGGAAATCATGCCCCCATTGCGATACGCAATGCGCTTCGTCGATGGCGAAAAGGGCGATGGGCGCTTCGTCCAGAAGGGCGAGGAAATCGTCCATCAGCAACCTTTCGGGCGCGACATAAACAAGGTCGATAAGCCCGCGCAGCATCGCATCCTTGGTGCTGGCAATCACGTTGCCGTCAACGTTCGAATTGATGGCGGCGGCGCGGATGCCGAGTTGCTGCAGCGCCTCCACCTGATTTTGCATCAGGGCGATAAGGGGGGAGATGACAATCCCGACCCCGCCGCGCAGCAGCGCAGGGATTTGATAGCAAAGCGATTTGCCGCCGCCCGTGGGCATCAGCACAAACGCATCGCCGCCCGCCGCGACATGCTGGATGATATCGCCCTGCGCGCCGCGAAACGCGTCAAACCCGTAGGTTTTTTGCAAAATGCGCAGCGCGGCGGCATCGGGCGCGCTTTGGTTTTTGTTGTCGGCGGGCGAAATATTCATGATGCCGCATCCTACCACACCGCCGCGCATGAAAGAAGCCCCCGCGCGTATTGAACGCGCTTAGGGGGCTTTGGGCCCGTAGCGCAGCAGCTGTCCGTCCGGCGCGTCGGTCAGGATATAAATATATCCGTCCGGCCCCTGCCGCACATCGCGGATGCGGGCTTCGAGTTTTGTCAGCAGCTTTTCCTGCTTGATAACGTGCCCGCCTTCGATGTCGAGACGGCGCAGATGTTGCCCCGCCAGCGTGCCGATGAAAAGGTCGCCGCGCCACTGCGGCATTTTATCGCCAGTGTAAAACGTCATGCCGCTCGGCGCGATGGAGGGCGTCCATTGCACAAGCGGGTCTTGCATGCCGTCTTTGTGCCGCACATCGGTGATGGTGGCACCGCTGTATTCACGGCCGAAGGTGACAACCGGCCAGCCGTAATTTTCACCAGCCTTGAGTATGTTGATTTCATCGCCGCCGCGCGGGCCGTGTTCGTGTATCCAGATGGCGTTTGTGTGCGGAAACAGCGCCGCGCCCTGCACGTTGCGGTGGCCGTAGGTGAAAATTTCTCCCGCCGCGCCGTCTTTGCCGGCGAAGGGGTTGTCGGCGGGCGCGCTGCCGTCCGTGTTCAGCCGCACGGTGGTGCCCAGATGGTCGTGCGTATTTTGCGCGCTCTGGCGCATGCTGTAGCGGTCGCCCAGCGTCAACAGCAGCGTGCCATCCGGCAGGAAAAGGATGCGGCCGCCGAAATGCTGGTCGCTTTTGACTTTCGGACGGGCGCTGAAAATTGTTTTGACGTTTTCAAGCTTTGCCGCCGCAAGGTCGAGCCGCGCGCGGGCAAGGGCGGTGCCGTTCGCGCTCTTGTCGCCCTCGGCAAAGGAAAAGAAAACAGTGCCGCTTTGCGCGAAGTCGGGGGCGAGGGCGATTTCAAGA
This sequence comes from Rhodospirillaceae bacterium, assembly GCA_003524565.1. GTDB lineage: Bacteria > Pseudomonadota > Alphaproteobacteria > Micavibrionales > UBA2020 > UBA2020. The sequence continues at coordinate 482 of DQGU01000215.1, read as the reverse complement.
AGCCCGCCCTGTCCGGCTGCATAAATTTCAGGCAAACCGGAAATTTCCTGCCGCGTTTTTCCGTCCGCCGAAATATGCAGCAGCCGTCCGCGGCGTTCGGTTACCAAAAATCCTTTGCCACCTGGCAGGAAGGCGACGGACCAGGGAAATTCAAGCTCGCCCGCGACAAGTTTTGTTTCCAGGTGCGGCGCATCGTTGACAGGGGCGCGGTCAACGGGGTCGCCTTGCAGGCTTTGCCAGTAAAGTGCCACGCCCATGCCGAGCAGGCAGAGTATTATCCAGAGGGTGTTTTTGGATTTTGCGGGACTGGCCACGGTAAACCTCTGCTGATTTTATAAGGCGTGCATGCCGACTTTGGGGTAAGATGAAGCCTGTTCATTTTATCGGTGTTCGGGGTCATGGCAAAACAAAAAATCCGTTGCGGCTGGGTGGGGATAGGCAAAGCGTTTTATGCAGAATATCACGACAAAGAATTGGGCGTA
>DQGU01000091.1 GCA_003524565.1 Rhodospirillaceae bacterium | reverse complement strand
TGCGCGCGAAGGCCTTTTTGGTGCCGGTTTTAAAACCGCCGGGTTTGCGGCTGCCGGATTTTTTATTCGTCAGCTTGTCGTCCGCGCGCTCCGAATTCTTGACCGATTTTTCGGACGGGTTCATCAGGTGGTAAATTTCTTTCCACTTCGCGCCGTCTTCGGGCGTGACAAAAATAACCGCTTCGCCCGTTTTACCCGCACGCGCGGTGCGGCCGATGCGGTGGATGTAATCTTCGGCCACCTGCGGCAGGTCATAGTTGATAACGTGTTCGATGTGCGGAATATCAAGCCCGCGCGCGGCCACGTCGGTGGCGACCAGAATGCGGTATTCCTTGTCGCGGAAATCGGCAATCACGCGGTCGCGCTTGCTTTGTTTCAAATCGCCATGGATGGCTTCGGCTTTGTGGCCGTCGCGCTGCAGCTTGGTCGCCATGCGGTCGGCGCCGTGTTTGGTCTTGACGAAAACGATGACAGAACCGTCGCGGCGCGACAGGTGTTCGGACAGCGCCTTGTATTTTTCAGGCTGGTTCAGCTTGACCATTTCCTGCTTGATGTTTTCAATCGGGCTGTGGACATCGCCGACCGCAATGCGCTCCGGCATGTGCAGGTATTTTTTGGCGACTTCGATGATATAGGGCGGCAGCGTTGCGGAGAACAGCAGCGTCTGGCGCTCTTTCGGCATGTGGCGGAGGATGCGGTCAATCTGCACACCGAAGCCCATGTCGAGCATACGGTCGGTTTCATCAAGAACAAGGAAGCCGCAATCGCGCAGGTTGACGCTGCGACGCTCCAGATGGTCGTTGATACGACCGGGCGTGCCGACGATAAGACGCGGGCGGCCTTTGAGCTGGTTGAGCTGGCGGTACATGGAATCGCCGCCAATCAGCAGCGCGGATTTGATGCCGCTGCCGTGGCCGAGCATTTCGAGCAGCGCCTTTTGCACCTGCGACGCCAGTTCGCGCGTCGGGGTCATGACCAGTGCGGTCGTTTTGTCGGTGGTGAGCAGGCGTTCAATCAGCGGAATGCCAAAAGCGCCCGTTTTGCCCGTACCCGTCTGGGCAGAACCGAGAATGTCGCGGCCTTTGAGCGCAACGGGAATAGCCTTCGCCTGGATAGGCGTCGGCGTTGAAAATTTCATACGGGCGAGAGAGTCGGCGAGCTGCTGCGGCAGACCCAGAGAAGAGAAGTCTTTCATTGTTAGGTTTTCCTGATGGCGGCTATGCCGCTTTGATGCGCGGCAAATAAATCCGCCGCTTTTTTCTGGGGCGCAAATGGCACCCCTTCATTGCGGCTTGGCACCGCTTCTTTTTATACGGCTTTAAAAACCGTTTGCGGTCATAACGCCGCTACCGTTTGCGGCCATAACGCCGCTGCCTTTTCCGGCATCATCAGGGAAACCCGCGAGCTGGAAAAACAAACCCCCGCCCGCCCAGCGGGCTGGCAGGGGTCTGTATGTATCCGTGCCTGAGTGGCGCGGACGCGCGTTATTTACGCAGCGTCAGCAACTTTCAGGTTAGCGGCGGCAGTTTTGCCGCGCTCGGTCGCGAGGTCATAAGAAACGCGCTGACCTTCGTTCAGCGTGTCCAGGCCTGCGCTTTTAACTGCGGTGATGTGAACGAACACATCGCTGCCGCCTTGCTCGGGCTGGATGAAGCCAAAACCTTTGGTCGGGTTGAACCATTTTACGATACCGGTTGCCATGTAGAAATTTCCTTTGTTGCAGACCGTTGAACAAGCCCCATCACCGTGATGAGACTTTAGAGAGTTTTGTATTCGTCCGGAAATCGCTCGAAGGTGACTTCGAAAAACCACCGGACGTCTCGAAACTCTTTCAACGCTGCGACGCTTGTTCCCTTCGGAAATTCATCGCTTCAAGCCGCTTGGGGCGACATGGCCTTCCGCATAGTGCCGGCAGGCTCGCACAGGCAGAGTACGCACGAAACTCATGCACTTTAGACCATACCCCGCGCAGAAAAACAAGGGGTATTATGTCTATTTATATCAAAATTTGCCTGTTTTTAGGGCTCAAGGGCGGGGTTGACGGCCTTGGGCGGCACGGCGGGGGGCCGGTTGCGCCTGCGGCAGGGGTGGCAAGGGGGTATGGAAAATAGCCACGTCACGAACGTCCTGTGCGGAGTCGCCCGCTGCCGCTGCCAATCCGGCCGCCGCCATCTCGTCCACATAAGCGGCGGGAAGCGGCACAGCCCCCTTTTCCGGCTTGCGGTTCAAAAGCAAAACGGCGGAGGCCGTGACCGCCCCGCTGTCCGCATCAATATAATCGAGCGCGAGGCGCAAAAGCGCACCATCCCCCACTTCGCCATGGTGGCGGATAGCCACGCGGCAATTCTTCACGTCCATGCTTTCGTGCAGCGCGTTGATGGCGCGGATGCGGGCGCGGATATCCATCTCGCCGTCCGCGCGCGCGCTTTGCAGGTTTGTGAAATCCTGCGGCGTCACCTGCCCTTTAAAAACATGGTTCTGCTTTTCGTTGCAGTATTCATAGCCCATCTGCATATACGACGAATTGCCCGTCATGACCGATACGGCATAATCACGCACCGAAACCTCCGCGATATGGCGGTTGGCATCGGCGGCATTGTTAAACGCCTTGCGCGCGCTGCCGGCAATCGTGTTTTCGGTGTCGTGATTGTCGGGGGAGCCTGCGCCGCCGAATTTCGCCATCGCATTCACGCGCGGCACTTCGCCCTTGGGCAGCCAGTCGTCGCGGAAATTCCACCAGTAAATGCCCAGCATGCCAAGGTCGAACGCGGGGCGCGTTTTGCCATTTGCATCGGTGAGCGTTGCCTTTTGCATTTCCTCGACCTTGGCGGTTTCGGTCGTCAGGGTTTCGGCCATGAAAACGGCGTCCGGTTTTTGCGCATGCGCATGGGTTATCAGCGCCTGCCAGCAATCGGGCGGAATCAAATAAGCCGCATCGCAGCGGAAATCGGTGAAGCCCGCCTTGAGCGACCAGTCGATGACTTTTTTGAAATAGCCTTCTTCGTGCGCATCGCCGAAAATGAAAAAGCGCTTTGCCTCCGGCGAGGCATAGTTGATATGCGCCACGTCCGACCACGGGTCTTCCGCCGGGCCGCCGATTTGCAGGGTGAAATCGGCATTGCGTTTGAACTTGAACAAATATTCCTGCGGCACGCCGGCCGCGCCGCTTGTCTCTGCCGCAGGCCATTTGATACCGATGAGAGAGCCGTCCGCCCCGCGCAGCGGCGTCAGGTTTGCGCCCGCTTCGCGTTTGATATCCGCAATCGCCGCATCTTCGCGCAAGACCAGCGCATGGTCGGCCGCGACGTGATTGCACACAAGGTCCGCGTAAAGGCGCACGCCTTTTTCACGCGCTTTTTTGGCGAAGTGCTGCAGATGTTTCAAATCTTCGTCTTGGCCGCGCCCTGCGGAAAATTCATCGCCGAGGCGGAAATGGTCGCGCTGCGCGTAATAGCTGCCGCTGCGGTTTTCACCATGCGACATTTTCTCAACCGCCGTCGGCTGCCCCATCGGGCTGAACCAGAGGGCGTTGAAGCCCATATCCGCCGCGTGGTCAATCAGCCACGACGCGCCGTCCGCGCGGTCTTTGCCCGACCAGCTGTCGATAGAGCCCACCATCCGCGGGGGCACATAGTAAATGCGATGACCCGGCAATTTTGTTTCCCTAAATGCGGCAGAATGATTAGATAGTACCAAAAATGACACCCGCGACAAGCGTTTCGTTTCTTCGCCGCGACATTTTGTTCCTTTGACCTGCAAGCCATTCATGCCTATAAGATTTTCAGGCGGCAGCACGCGCATCGCACAGAAGATGGTGCGCCGCACAACGCGCGGACGGCTTTCGCCAACTGCGTTTCAGAAACAACAAATGCGTTTCAAGAGGGGAAAAAGATGTCGATGTCCGGACGTAACGATTGGTGGCGCGGCGCGGTTGTGTACCAGATTTATCCGCGCAGTTTTAACGACAGCAACGCAGACGGCATCGGCGATATCAAGGGCATCACGGCGAAGATGGATTACATCGCGTCGCTCGGCGTTGATGCCGTGTGGCTGTCACCGTTTTTCACCTCCCCCATGGTCGATTTCGGTTATGACGTGTCGGATTACAAAAACGT
>DQGU01000089.1:779-2860 GCA_003524565.1 Rhodospirillaceae bacterium | reverse complement strand
GACATGAAAAAGTTTCTGGATTTCCTGCTTTCGCGCGCGCGTGAAAGGTCAACCTGGCTGGGGCTTGTGTCCATCGCAACCGCGCTGGGGCTTGTGCTCAGCGAGTTTCAGGTGGAGGCCGTGATTGCGGCGGGCATGTCCATCGCCGGCGTGATTGCGGCCTTTACCGGCGACAACACAAATGACGGCGACGGCGGTGCGGCGGCATGACGGGCTGGATTGTTTTTCTGCTGGCATCAGGGATTGCAGCGGCAATCGCAGCCGCATGGCGCGGCGGCGCGGCGGCAGCAAGAGAAAAAGGCGCGCGGGAGGATGCGAATGATAGTCACAAAGCGCATATTCTGCGCGACCACCTGCGGCATGATGATGATTTTGCAAAGCGGGTGCGCAAACGTTTCACCCGCTAGTTTCTGCGCGCTTTATGTGCCTGTTTATACAGACAGCGCGGACAGCGAGGAAACAAGGCGGCAAGCAGACGTCAATAACGCCGTGTGGCTTGCGCTTTGCACACAGGAAAGTCTGGCGGATTAAATGCCGCCGTAAATCGCATGATGCTGCATGACTTTGAGCAGCGTGCGCTCCAGCATTTTGTCGTTGCGGCGGGCGGCGTGGTCGCGTGCCGTCTGGCCGCGGCCGTCTTCGGCCAGAACGTCGATACCGGCGGCAATCAGAATGCCCGCCATTTGCACATCGCCGCGCGCCGCCGCGATATGCAGAAGCCCCTGCCCCGTCAGGCGGTCGGTCACATCCACATTCGCGCCCAGCGCAATCAGGAATTTGACCATGTCTGCATGCCCCTGCTGCACGGCGCAGAAAAGCGCGGTATAGCCGAAGGGATGAATGGGCGCATCCAGAACCGCACCAGCGGAGAGCAGGAAGGCAGCCATTTCTGTTTTGCCTGCCGCGGCGGCTTCGTGCAGCGGGCGGCGGCCTTCTTCGTCCGCGCGGTCGATATCAAGGCCCGCGTCGAACAGCGCTTCGGCGCTGAGCGTATCGCCTTCGCGGGCGAGGTCGTGCATGAGGCTTTGACCCAGAAGGCCGGCGGGACGGGTGCGGCCAAGAAGAGCGGCCAAGTCCGGCGCATCCAGATTGAAGTTGTAAGCCAGAAGGTCGGTGGTGACAGTGGGAGGCGTCATCGCAAGCTCCTTTCGTCTTCACGGGCGAAACACTATATCTGGTAGATGGCTTTATTATACACCACAACATCGTGAATAAAAAGTTAACGGCGCCTATATTTACTGCGCTGAATCAAGGGGTTAACTTGTCATATTTCAACCCTTCCCGGCGGCGGCGCGGGGCTGTTTCGTTAGCGTTTGATAAAAAATAATGCGGCCAAAGATTCCAAAATTGAATCACTTAGCGCCGTTTGTTCATGCGATGGATGGGCAGGGCAAAACACGCGCACGCCCGCGGCCACGGTGCGGGTTCCGGTTTTGAAAAAATATTTTTTATTTTGTGTTTTTGATGCGGAAATCAGCCCGGACCACGGCTGCCGGTGCCGCCTTTGGGTTTTTTGTTTTTCGGGTTTTCGTTATCTGCGCCTTTTACATGGTCGCGCAAAACCACATTGCGCATCGGCGCGGGCGTCAGTACCGCAATCGCCATACCGCCCATGGGCATGGCGCTGGCGGCGGCAATCATGGCTTCCTGTTTTTTTGCTTCCAGTTCGCGCAAGGTATGCGCAAGCGCCTTGTGGCCGAGCTTTTCCGCATGTTCGCGCAGCGTCAGCCCCGCCTGCTTTGCAAAAATATCCGCGCCCGTTTCCAAAAGCACTTGCAGCACTTTCATATTCTGCGACGACATCGCAATGTGCAGCGGCAATTCGCCCGCTTTGTTTTTTACGTTGGGGTCTGCGCCGATATCCAGAAATTCGCGCACCGTATCCGCATCGCCCGTTTTAACGGCGCGCGTCAGATAGGTTTCCCCCTCAAGCCCCGGTTTATCGACAGCATTGCCCACACGGGCACGGTTGAAAAAACGTTTCAGCGACATGGTGCGCTCCAGTTTTATGGACGGGTCAAAATTAAAATCACGAATGGGGGTATCTTGGGCATCGTGTAGGGAAAGAGGGTGGATGTCGG
>DQGU01000089.1:0-582 GCA_003524565.1 Rhodospirillaceae bacterium | reverse complement strand
CGAATGGGGGTATCTTGGGCAATCACTGCGCCTTTCGCAACAAAAAGTATGTTTGTGCAGTGCAAAACAGCGCGCCCGAAATTTTATTGCCGCATTTGTTGAAATAATGTTTCAGAACGGGGGGATTTTGCGTATTGACTCCCCGCCCTTCGCGCGTAAGCTGCTTGCATTCAAACAAAAACGCCGCAGCCCGCAACCGGCATGCGCATTTGCGAAGGAGACACGCCCGTGAATTTCGGATTCAACCCGCCCGACCCCGATGCCGTCAAAGAAGCGATGAACCGTCTGAAGGACGTTTTCGCCCGCGCCGCCGCCGCCGATACGGGCAGCGCGCAGCCGCTGTTCCAGAAGCTGAGCGACACTTTCAACAAAGCTGTCGATTCCGCGCAGGATTTGCAGAACCAAAATCCGGATATGGATCCGCGTCAGGCGATGGCACAGCTGATGCCGACGCTGATGCAGGTGCAAATGTCCATGAGCCGTATCCAGCAAGCCGCGCGCACCAACCCCGCGGCTGCCGAAGCGCTGCAAGAGCTGATGACCGATATGCGCAGCGAGATGAGCGCGCTTCTCGGCGGCATG
>DQGU01000124.1 GCA_003524565.1 Rhodospirillaceae bacterium | reverse complement strand
CGCGCAGCGCCCGTTTGCGGGTCTTTGCCAAAATCGACATCCATGAATTTGCCGCCGTGGTTGACCACAGCCTCGCGCGCGGATTTATAAAGCGGCGCATCGACCACAGGATTGCCCGTGAAGCCGTAATCTTTCAAAAGCGCATCAAACGCTTTCGCCTGCGGCCCTGCGGGCACGATAGCGGCGGAGAGCAACGCAGCCATCACCGGCTGGTCGATACCGCTGTCGGCGCCGCGCACTTCCATGCGCTTGCCGACCACATTGCCCGCGTCGTCACGCAGGTTGCAAATTTTGATGTCGTTATAAAGAAAGGTTTCCGCCAGTTCATAGTTCGACTGGGTGTTCAGCCCCGCCGCCGCCAGACCTGCGAAGGTAATCGGTTTTGCCTTGCTGGCCGGAAACAGGTTGCCGTCCTTGTCATAGGCGAAGTGCATGGGGGCGTCGAAAACCTCGCGGATGTGGTTTTCGATGAATTCTTTGCCGTTCGTCGCCTTCAGAAACGCTTCGGAAAGCCCGCCCGCGCGGCCATAGCCCTGATAGTATTTCGCGCGCGGCAGGGTGCCAATTTTTTCATCTTCGTTCACGACATAGCCGCTGAGGCTGTTACAGGCCGCCATCAAAAGCGGCGTCAGCGCATAGGCGCGGCGCGCCATGTCGAACATTTCATTTTCGTCTTTGGGGCTGAAACTGACCTGCACGGCGGAGGTCAAAAGCGGCAAGCGCAGCGTATCGGACGGAAAAATTTCCTTCATCGCGCCGATGCTGACCTGCAGGCGCGGGCGCGACACGATTTTATCCAGCGCATCCTGTTCGGTCGTGGTCGGGACGATTGAAAACGGCACGCGGGTGAAACCGGTATCTTCGGCAGATTTGGTGAAGGTCGCAAGCTCGTCACGCAGCACGCTTATCAAGCGCGATACGGCGGGCGCATCGGGCGTTGTCGCGGGGCTCGCGTATTCCAAAACCCCTGCAGGTTCCAGCTGCGCATCGAACCCTTTTTTACGGAGCGCGGCTTGCAGCTTTTCCATTTCGGCGGCGGTCGGCACTTCGGGTTTGCCGCGGCGGGCATCGATAAGGGGCATTTCTACTTCCACGCCCATCTTGCCGGTAAATGCGGCGGGCGGCGGCGCATACAGCGCGCGCGCATCGTCGATGCTGGCAATCAGGCGGGTCTTGTTGGTCTGCACGTCGGTCATGGTTGAAAAACCCTTTTATAAATTGTCTTCGCCTGCCCTGCTTTGGCGGCGGTGTGTGATATCGGTATCTGAAGGGGACGCAGGCGCGAAACCTGCCAAAACGGAATGAACTGGCTTAATGCCAGTGATGGTGCAGATGGGCGCGGCCGAAGCCAGCGATGGAGATAAATGCCGTTTTCATGCCTTGTATCATGGCCGATTCACGATGATTCTGTCAATAAAATATTCTTGCGGCGCAAAAAAACCGCCCTTTTCACGGGGAAAAGGGCGGCTCTTTGGAGAAAACAGGCAAAATCAGGGACGCATACCCGCCCCCGCACGCAAGGCAGGCTGCTGCGGGCGCGGCGTTTGTTGCAGCGATGCGGTGACTTCCGGCAAGTTTTGGAACTGCGCGGCGAACACCTTCGCATCGCAAGCGCCGGTCAGCAGTACATCGGCCAGCGTCGAAACATCGGCCGCCAGCGCCTTGTCCTGCGCGTAGTGGTTCACGACCAGCCCCGCCACATCGGCTGCAAATTCACGCAAAGAACGCGCAGCGCCCGTTTGCGGGTCTTTACCGAAGGCAACGTCCATGAATTTGCCGCCATGGTTGACGGCCGCATCACGGCCGGCCTGAAGCAGTGCCGCGTCTTCTTTGGGCACGCCGGTGAAGCCGTATTCTTTCAAAAGCGCGTCGAACTTGCGCCCCGTCTCGCCATCCGGCACCAGCGCGGCGGTGAGCAAAAGCGCGCTCACGGGTTGGTGCATGCCGCTGTCGGCCGCGCGCACTTCAAGGCGCTTGCCCACCACATTGCCATCACCATCGCGCAGGTTGCAGATTTTGATGTCGTTGTAGAGGAACGTCTCGGCCAGCTCGAAATTCGACTGCGTGTTCAATCCGCGCTCCATCAGCTTGCGGAACGTCAGCACATCGTCTTTTTGCGAGCGGATAAGCGCGCCGTCGTGGTCGTAGGCGAAGAACATCGGCGCATCGAAAACGGCTTCGATATGGCGCTTCACGAATTCCGCCGGGCTTGCCGCCTTCAGGAACGCAGGCGAGATACCGCCGGACGTACCGTACATTTCGTAGTATTTGCCGCGCGGGTGGTGCGTCAGGCGCTCTTCGCTGTTTTCGACATAGCCCGCGCTGCTGTTCATCGCGGCAACCAGCAGCGGCGTCAGGGCATAGCCGCGGTGCGCCATGCGGAACATTTCGTCGCTGTCCTTGGGGCTGAAACTGGTCTGCACGCCCGTGGTCAAAAGCGGAATACGGTTCAGGCGCGGGTTGAGCGCGGTTTCGATGACATTCAGCGACGCCTCCAGACGCTCGCGCGGGACGCGGTTATCCAGCGCCTGCTCCACCGTCGTCGTCGGCAAAATGCTGTAGGGCGCACGGGTGAAACCGCGCGATGCCGCTTCGTCTTCAAATGCCTGCAAATCTGCCTTCACGCGCGCAACCAGCGGGGCGAGGTTATCCAGCGGCGCGGCGGGGCTGGCGTATTCCAGAACGCCTGCGGCTTCCAGCTGCGCATCGTGCCCGGCGGCTTTCAGCGCCGCGTGCATGGCCAGCATGTCGTTCGCGGCCGGAATTTCCGGTCTGTCCTTGCCCGCGCGGTAGAGCGCCATTTCAACTTCCAGCCCCGTTTTGCCGGTGAAGCTTTGCGGCGGCGGCTGGAACAGCGGAAGAGCGTCTTCGATGCTGGTGATGCGGGCGGCTTTGTTTTTGACGACGTCGGTCATGATATCTGTATTCCTTGTGGCCTTGTTTGACGGCCTTTACCAAAAGGGTTCACCTTCGGGGCGTTTACGGTAGAACTGTAGTGAGGGGGGCAGCGCAATGGCTGTAAAAATGACGATGGCGACTAGGCGCCAAAATAAGCGTAGCTAAAAAAGAAAACAGCGATGTGTTTTGCGTTCGTCATGATGGGATGACAATAATCCGCGCACGTTGATTCTGTCAAGCGCTGTGTATGAAAAACCTGAAAAGCCGATATTTTTAAATACCTTACATGATGCCGCAGCGCATCAGGGCATGAACTGTTCTTTAATCATCCGCTCGTCCAGATTCATTTCGGGGTCGAACAGAAGGTTGATGGAAACGTCGTGGTCTTTCCAGACTTCCACCTTTTCGACATCGCGGATTTCGGTGAAGTCGGCCACCGCGCTCACCGGGCGGTTTTCAGGCTCCTGCACCGTAAAGGTCAGGCGGCTTTTCTGCGGCAACAGCGCGCCGCGCCAGCGCCGCGGACGGAAGGCGGAGATGGGCGTCAGCGCCAGTATCCCCGCCTCCAGCGGAATAATCGGCCCGTGGGCGGAGAGGTTATAAGCGGTCGAGCCTGCGGGCGTTGCCACAATCACGCCGTCGCAAATCAGTTCGTTCAAACGCAGGATGCCGTCGATGTGGATGCTCAGCTTCGCCGCCTGACGCGTTTCGCGCAGCAGCGACACTTCGTTGATGGCGAGCGCTTCCTGATACCCGCCGCCCAGCGTCGTCACCGACATGCGCAGCGGCTTCAGCGTGACGGTCTGCGCGCCCTTCAGACGCTCCAAAAGGCCGTCCGCACGGTATTCGTTCAGCAAAAACCCGACAGAGCCGCGGTTCATGCCGAATACAGGCTTGCCGTTTTGAATGCTGTCATGCAGCGCGCGCAGCATGGAGCCGTCACCGCCGAGCGCCACACAAATATCTGCGTCAGCCGCCGGATGGTCGCCGTAGCGCTCCGTCAGCTCTTTCAGCGCGGCCTGCGCGCCCTTGGTATCCGCGGCGGAAAAATGGATTTTCATCAGCCTGCCTTTGCCGCAGGGGTATCCAGCTTTTCAACCGCTGCGCACAAATCCTGCACCACGGCCTTGACCAGCGCGGCGTCGTCCCCCTCCGCCATCACACGCACCAAAGGCTCGGTGCCGGATTTGCGGATAAGAATACGCCCGCTGTCGCCCAGCTTGCCCTCGGCCGCACGGATAGCTTCGCGCATCGATGCGGCATCCAGCGCCACGGGGCTTTGGGTACGCACGTTTTGCAGCAATTGCGGCACGGGCGCGAAAACGCGGCAAATCTCGCTGACAGCGCGGCCGCTGGTGCGGATAACCGCCAGTACCTGCAGCGCGGCAATCAACCCGTCGCCTGTGGTCGAATAATCGCCCAGGATGATATGGCCGGATTGTTCGCCGCCGATGTTGCAGCCGCTCTGGCGCATGTGGTCAACGACATAGCGGTCGCCGACAGGCGTGCGGAACAATTGCAGCCCCTTGGATTTCAAATGGCGTTCAAGGCCGAGGTTCGACATGACCGTCGCGGTCACACCGCCGCCCTCCAGCTCGCCGCGCGCGTGCATGGCGCTCGCAATCAGCGCCATAATCTGGTCGCCATCGACAACGTGGCCGTGTTCGTCGCACAAAATCAGGCGGTCGGCATCGCCATCCAGCGCGATACCCAGATGCGCGCCATGTTTCACCACATGTTCGCACAGAAGGTCGGGCGCAGTCGCACCGCAATGTTTGTTGATATTCGTGCCGTCGGGCGTAATAGCGATGGGCACGACATCCGCACCGAGTTCATAAAGAATACGCGGGGCGACTTTATACGCAGCGCCGTTCGCACAATCGACCACGATTTTAAGACCGTCGAGGCGCAAGCCCTTGGGAAAGGTATTTTTGACGTATTCGATATAACGCCCGCTGGCGTCTTCCAGACGCGCGGCGCGGCCGAGCTGCGGGGCGGGCACAAGGCGCGTGGACAAATCGGTTGCCAGCAGTGCTTCAATCTCCGCTTCGGTTTCGTCGGTCAATTTATATCCATCCGCCCCGAATAATTTAATCCCGTTATCTTCGTACAGGTTATGCGACGCCGAAATCACAACCCCGAGGTCAGCGCGCAAGGAGCGCGTCAGCATCGCCACCGCCGGCGTCGGCATCGGCCCGACCAGAACGACGTCAAGCCCCATGGAAATAAAACCGGCCTGCATCGCGGGCTCCAGCATATAACCCGACAGGCGCGTGTCCTTGCCAATCACAACCTTGCGGCGGTGACTGCCGCGCGCCAGCACCTGCGCCGCGGCCATGGCGACTTTCAGCGCCGTTTCCGCCGTGATAGCGCCTGTATTGGCTTTGCCGCGAATGCCGTCCGTGCCAAAAAGTTTGCGGGTCATTTTTTTGTCGTATCCTTTTGTATCTGAAAATCAGCCAGAAAAAATCCAGCTGGAAAAATCCAATTTGTAAATTAACGCTCCCGCCCGCTGCCGTCCACTGGCGCGGCGGCGGAAAATACACATAATGCGTTCACTTTGTATGACGCTTTGTTACGTTTTGGCCTTTATTTACGGCTTTTCAGGCGTTATAGCCGCCGCGGCGCGCGGGCTTGCCGATACCGCGTGCATGCACGGCATCCGCATCGACCATGCCGCCCGCCGCGCGCAAACGCCCCAGTGCGTCTTCAAGCGGGGCTTTTTCGGCAATATCGTCAAAATCGCGGCTTTCGACCGCTTCGGCGCGGGTTGTTAGGTTTTGGTATATCCGCGTGCGCTCCCGCGCGGCGAAATTGAAAACCTCCGTTACTTTGTAGCCGATAGCGCCATCGGTATGCACATGCGCAATGCGTGCCCCGTCCAGCACATGCCAGCCCGCATCCGTTGACGCCGTATCCGGCGCGGCGGGCGGGGGCAAAGCTGTCATCACAGCCTTCGGCATCGCGGGGCGCGGCAGCGGGTTTTCCGCGTGATAGGCTTCGAGAATTTCAATCACATCCGGATGCGATTTTTTCTGCGCCATATAAAGCGCATTGCGGTTTTGCTTGTTTTTGAGCGCAGGGTCGAAACCCGCATCAATCAAAAACGTGACCATTTCCGCATGCCCCGCTTCGGCCGCCAGATGCAGGGGCGAGTTGCCCGCATCGTCCAGCGCGGATTTCATGTCCGGAAATTTTTCCAAAAACAGCTTGGCCAGACCAATATGCCCGCGCGCGGCGGCGACATGCAAAAGTGTGCCGTCTTCGTACATCATATCGGGGCGCGCACCGGCATCGACAAGCATCACGGCGGCTTCGATATTCCCCTTCAGCGTGGCAAGTTCCAGCGGCGCGCGGCCGTATTCTTCGCAGGCGTTTGCATCTGCGCCTTTGGCCAGCAGCTTTTTCAAATCATCGGTTTTGCCGTTACGCACGGCCTCCGCTATCCGGTGTGCCTGAAAAAAAATCATACGCCTTGCCGCATTCCTGTTATGCGCATTCCTGTCATGCCCGATGCTGCGGCCATACTGCGCCCACCGCACGGATGGTTATTATTTCTGTAAACGCGCACAGAATATAGCCGCCGCGCAGGCGAGTCAATCCGCGCCGGACGCCGCATAAACACCTTTGAAATCAAACTGGAATGCAGGCTTTCAAACGCCGTGCGCATAAAAAAACCGCCCCATCGGGGGCGGCTTTTTTAGAGTTATTTTGCGCGTCAGACCTGCGGTGCAGGGTCGGGCGTGCCAAGGTCGATGCCGCCCGATGTGGGGACGGAGCCGGATTTGGCGCGTTTGCGGCGCTCTTCCGCTTCCTGCTCGGCCGTGGTGCGCACCAGCGGCTCGCCTTTAATAACGCGCGGGATTTCTTCGCCGTTCAGCGATTCATATTCCAACAGCGCCTTGGCGAGGGCATGCAGTTCATGCAGGTTATCAACCAGCGTTTTCTTTGCGCTGACATAGGCATCTTCGACGATGCGTTTCACTTCCGCATCGACCTTCGCCGCCGTGCTGCCCGCGATATTCTGCGGGCTGCCCGCGCTGTAGCCGAGGAACAGCTCGTCGCGGCCATTGCCGTAGTGGATGGGGCCAAGCTCGTGGCTCATGCCCCATTCGGTTACCATGCGGCGCGCCATATCGGTCGCCATCTTGATGTCGCTTGAAGCGCCGGTGGTGACTTTTTCCGCACCGAAAATCAGCTCTTCGGCGATGCGGCCGCCCATGGCGACGGCAAGGTCGGCATGGAGCTTTTCTTTGGATACCGACAGGCGGTCACCTTCGGGCAGGCGCATGACCATACCGAGCGCACGGCCGCGCGGGATAATCGTGGCCTTGTGGATGGGGTCGGACGCCGGTTCATGCAGCGCAACGATGGCGTGGCCGGCTTCGTGATAGGCAGTCAGTTTCTTTTCCTGCTCGGACATCGCCATGGAGCGGCGCTCCGCCCCCATCATGACCTTGTCTTTCGCATCTTCGAATTCGGACATGCCGACAACGCGTTTGCCGCGGCGGGCTGCCATCAACGCCGCCTCGTTCACGAGGTTCGACAGGTCCGCCCCCGAAAAGCCGGGTGTGCCGCGCGCAATCACGCGTGCATCCACATCGGGACCGAGGGGCACTTTGCGCATGTGCACCTTGAGGATTTTCTCGCGCCCGTTGACATCGGGGTTCGGCACCACGACCTGACGGTCAAAACGGCCGGGGCGGAGCAGCGCGGGGTCAAGCACATCGGGGCGGTTGGTGGCGGCGATAAGGATAACCCCTTCGTTCGCCTCGAAACCGTCCATTTCGACCAGCAACTGGTTGAGCGTTTGTTCGCGCTCGTCGTTGCCGCCGCCATGACCGGCACCGCGGTGGCGGCCAACAGCGTCGATTTCATCGATGAAGATAATGCAAGGGGCGGATTTTTTGCCCTGTTCGAACATGTCGCGCACGCGGCTGGCGCCGACGCCGGCGAACATCTCGACGAAGTCCGAGCCGGAGATCGAGAAGAACGGCACCTTGGCCTCCCCGGCGATCGG